>JAAURU010000125.1 GCA_012032075.1 Flavobacterium sp. | reverse complement strand
AAAAAGGTGTAAATAATAAGCTATAGAATAATTTGGTGCTAAAAATGGTTCTCTTACTGTTGAAACAAAATCTGATTTCAACTTGATAAACTGAAAGGTGCTGTTTTTAACAATTTGCTGTTTGTTATTGTTTTCAACTTCTTGATTTTTTGATGAAGTGAAATTAGGATTATCTAAAACATTAATTGTTATTTCTTTTGAAGTGATAGTTTTATAAGATTTTGTTCCCAAATCGAAATAAGAGAATTCGATAGGTTTAATGGTATATTTCCCTTTAAATTGAGGAATAATAGTGTATTTGTCTGAAATTTTTCCGTTCATTCCAGATAAAGGTGTGTTGACTTGTTCTTTATGTTCTGGATCGAAAACTTCAAAGGCACTTGGAAACTCGGTTTTGGTAACGTAAATAATTTTAAATTTCCTGTTCCAGAAACGCTAATGTCTAAATCTAAAGATTCTCCGCTTCTTAATTCGGTTTTGGATGCATTTACTTCAAAATTAAATTTACCAACAGCACCAGTAAAATTTGCTGGTTTCCCCGCTTCTGGTAATGGTTTTACATTTAAAGTCCTTGCACCTGCTGAAATAGTTCTTGATACCGATTTATACTCAGGTTCTAAAAAGAAATTTCTTCTACCTGTTGGCACATCAATATCTAAATTAATTGCTAATGGTTCTAATGGTTTTGCTCCTGTTTCTTGCGGATATAAAATTACTTTTCTCCATAAAACCATTGCATAATCTTGACCATCATACTTTCCTTGAACAGCTTCTAATTTATCTATATTAATTTGCTGGCTGTAAAACCCGTTGTATTTAGGATTATCTACTTCTTGCACATTTCTCACTTGGAAACGAGGGTCGAAATACAATTTGTAAACTACAGTTACAGGTTCATTCAAATAAGGATTTGCATTAGAAACCTCAGCTACTAAATGAATACCTTCACCGGCTTTAAAATCGGGATCATTTGGGTCTTTTGGTAATTCAACAGCGTCTGTAACCGAAATTTTTACTGGTTGTGTTTTATAGGTTTGACCATCATACTCAATAATTCCTTGTTTTATAACTAAAACTCCTTTTTGAGTAGGTTGAAGCACATATGAATAGCTTCTAGCAAATGATTTAACACCATTTATCCATGAAAAATTAGTGGATTGAAATGGGCCACCTACAATTCTAAAACCTTCAAAATTAGGTGGTTGAAAATTATCTCCATCTTGATTTATAGAAAAAGTAACTTGTACTTTTTCATTTAACCTATAGTAGATTTACTCAATTTTGCTTCAAACTTGATTTCTTGAGCAAAAAGAGTCGCTTGAATAAAAAGTATAAGTATAACAAAACCCTTTTTCATTTTACCAATCTTTTTGATTTGTTACAGGAACAGCTTTTACTTTTTTAGCGTTTAATTTATCTTGTATTTTCTTTTCGGCATTGTTTACAGCATCTAATAAATTTTCAATTTGCTGTTTGTTTGCTCCAGATGGTTTAGGATTTCCTTTATCATCTTCTTTTTTATCACCATCCTGCTTGTCCTTTTTATCTTCTCCAGGATCTTTTTTATCGTCTTTATCTCCTTTATCAGAATCCTTTTTATCTTGGTCTTTTCCGTTATCTTGTTTGTCTTTTTTATCTTGACCGTCTCCTTTGTCTTCTTTTTTATCTGGTTTTTTTGGTCTTGATTTTTGTCTTTATCCTTGTTCTTATCTTTATTTTTATCGTCTTTTGGAGGATTTTCTTTTTGCTTTTTCTTCGCTAAAGCATAGTTATAACGCGTTTCCTCATCGTAAGGATTGTTTCGTAATGCATTTTTATATGCTTCGGCAGCACCAGCATAGTTCTCCTCAAGCATTAAGGAATTTCCTAAATTGTGAAACGCTTTGTGTTTTTCTTCTTTTGATTTAGCGCTTTCAACTGCATTTAAAAACTTGTATTTCGCTTCACTAGGTTGATTTTGTCTGTAAATACTATTTCCTAAATTATAGTTGGCAACAGCCTTTTTTTCTTCATTATTAGACTGTGAAACTCTAAAATCGCTTTCGGCTCCAATGTAATTCTTAGAACTAAACAATTGAGTACCTTCAAATAAATTTTTGTCTTTCTTTTGACCAAAACTTATTGAATTAATTAATAAAACTGTGATTATAATTATCCTTTGCATACTACTTTTCATTAAATAAATTTAATTTTTGCAACCAAGCTGTTTTTCTTTCTAAGAAGAAAATATCTAACAATAACAGAAAAAAAGCAACTCCAATAAACCATTGATATTGTGTTTGATATTCTGCTATTTCTTGTGCTTCAAATTCTGTTTTTTCTATATTGTCTAATACATTTTTTAGTTGTTCCAATACTGTTTTGGTAACATTACCTTCAATATAGGTTCCTTTTGTATTTTCAGCAATATTTTGAAGGATTTCTGGGTTTAATTTGGTAATCACAACATTTCCTTCATTGTCTTTTTTATATTCTGCTACAACTCCGTTATCTCCTTTTATCGGAATAGTTCCACCATTTGGTGTTCCAACACCTATTGTTACAATTTTAACTCCTTTTTCTTTTGCAATTTCACTTGCTTGTTCAGCACCATCACCGTGATCTTCTCCATCTGAAACTAAGATTATTAATTTACTGGTATCAACTGCATCAAAATAAGTGGTTGCCAGATTAATTGCATCATTCAAAGCTGTTCCTTGTGATGAAACCATATTAGGATTCATATTTTGAAGGTACATTTTGGCAATACTATAATCGGTTGTCATAGGTAAAGTTGGGTAAGCACTTCCAGCATAACCTACAATTCCTATTCTATCGTTACCCAAACTATTAATAATTTGACTGATTAATTGTTTGGATTTTTCTAAACGACTAGGAGCAATATCTTCTGCCAACATACTTTTTGATATATCTAAGGCAAAAACAATATCGATTCCTTGACGTTTAACGGTTTCCATTTTAGTTCCTATTTTTGGGTTAACCAAAGCTAAAATTATACCTACTAAAGCTATTAAAACCGTAAAAAATTTCAAAGCAGGTTTAAATCTTGATTTTGTAGGACTTAATTTTTTGATTAATTCTAAATCTCCAAATTCTTTCTGTTTTTTTCTTTTCCAATATACCTGAAACAAGAACAGTGCTACTAACACAGGAATTAGTAATAATAAGTATAATAATATAGGTTCTTCTAACTGATGATACATTTTCTAATTTTTTAAACAAATCCTTTAAAGACTGTATTTCTTAACGTAATTTCTACTAATAATAATCCGAAAGCTAACCATACAAAAGGTTTAAATTTTTCGTCATAATTAAAGTATTTCTTTTCTTCAATTTCGGTAGTTTCTAGCTTATTGATTTCGCTATAAATTTCTTCTAATTTTTTATTACTTGTTGCTCTAAAATATTTACCTTCAGTGGTTTTAGCAATTTCTTTCATTAAAGCCTCGTCAATTTCAACTTGCATGTTTCTAAAAACAAACTGACCATTTGCTGTTTTAGCATAAGGAAAAGGAGCCATCCCATTTGTACCAATTCCTATTGTGTAAACTTTTATACCGTATTCTTTGGCAATATTTGCAGCCATTCTTGGATCTATTGTTCCTGCGTTATTTACACCATCTGTCAATAAAATGATAATTCTACTTTTTGCTTTACTATCTTTTAATCGGTTTATGGCTGTTGCTAATCCTACTCCAATTCCTGTTCCATCGGCAATAATTGAATCGTCATATTCTACTGTTCTTAAAGATTGCAAAACAACAGTTTTATCAGATGTAACTGGTGTTCTTGTATAACTTTCTCCAGCATAAACTACTAATCCTATTCTATCGTTAATTCGATCTTCTATAAAGGTTGAAGCGACTCTTTTTAAAGCGTCTAATCGGTTTGGTTTTAAATCTTTGGCTAACATACTTCCAGAAACATCAATTGCCATTACAATGTCAATTCCTCTTGTTGTTCTCGATTTTGCAGTTACATCTACACTTCTAGGTCTAGCTAAAGCTACTATTATAGAGGCTAATGCTAACATTCGTAAAACAAACAATATTGGTTTTATTCTTGAAAGTAATGTTTTACTACCTTTAAAAGGAGCTAACGAACTCATTTTAATTGTGGCAGTTTGTTTCTTTCTAAAGTATAAATACCAACCTATTGCTAGTGGTAAAACCAAAAACAACCAAAAAAACTCAGGATGTAAAAAGGTTACATTTTTCATTTTTCAGCTGCTTTTCTAAGTTCAATTGATTCTAAAACTCTTCCATTATTTTTTTGGCATATTCATCTTCGTTTCTATATACTAAGAAAAGTTCTTGTGCACCACCAGGTTGAGCGAAAACAAATATTTGATAACTCATATATTGGTCTTCATTTTCAATAGGAATCATAGCCATAAATGTACCTGAAGCCATTTTCCCTTTTAGCCCTTTTGGATCTTCATAGTCTTCTTTATTAACTGTTATATTTTTTGCTCCAAGAATTTCTAATTGTTTCAGGTTTATTTCTAATGCTCTTTCCATATCTAAAGATGTAGTATCTTTAAAAGCAGTTGTACTTAGCATTATTGAAAAATTATCTAATAGACTACCATAAGAAAATTTAGCGTTAGCTTTAACATGAGAAGGAAGATTATTTTGGACACGTTCATCACTTAAACGTTTCAGTACTTTTGGAGTAGCAACAATAATTGCTGGATCTCCATATTCTGAAGTAATCCATTCTTCATTTAATAATGATTTTGCATTATGTCCAAGCCAATTTTCCCTTACATAATTGATTCCTTTAGAGACTCCTATAAAAACACCAGCCATTAATAATAAAAATAATACTATTGTTAATGGAATTAAAAATACGTTGGTTTTTTTGTTTTTTTAATTTTTTACGTTTTAATTCTTCTGTAAATAAATTTTCTGTTTCTTCTTCAGTTCTTGGAATAGCTTTGTCTAATGAAATCAAGAAAGCATCTACCATTTTTTATCGTTTTCAATTTCGAAATCTAATGGTTTAGATTTGGCAAACTTAACTAAATCTGCATTAGACATTACTTTCTTAAACTTTTCTAAAATATCATTACTCAGTTTAATTTTTCTTTTTTTAATTGTAGTTTTGAGTGTTTCAAACAATTCGTTTGAGGTGCTTTCCATGGCATGAATATCTACAGCTTCTTCTAAGTAATATCTAGTGATATCAGTTAATTCAGAATAATACGCTTTCGTTTCCCCTTTTTGCCATAGTTCTTTTCCTTCAAGCGTTTGCAATTGTGCTAATGCTTTTTCAATAGGTGAAGCATACAAAATGGCTTCTTCTTTATTTTTCTTAATTTGTCTTTTCTTAATAAAGTAATAAATGGCAAAGCCAATCCCTATAATTACAATAACTCCCAATAAAACATATAACCAAAAGTAATCTATAGGTTTTTCAACTGCTATGATTGATTTGATATCGTACATTTGTTGTTTTGTAGTGTCAACCACAACAGGATTTACAACAATAGCAAAAGAATCGGTTCGAATAGTTTTGTTATTAATGAGAACTTGTAGTGGTGGAATTACATATCGGCCAGAATCAAATTGGGTTAACCCATATTTTTAATTAATTCTAATTTATCATTAGTTTTAATTGAATCAATTGGATAGGATTCTAAAACCTCTAATTGACCAAAAAATTGTCCTTCAGGAAAAACAACTTTATCTTTTTTAGTAACATTAGCTTTTATAGTTAAATTAAATTGAGAACCAATTTTAATTTTTGTTGAATCAATTGTAGATTGAATTGATTGCGAAAAAGCAATTGATGTAAATAAAAAGAAAAAAAGTATTCTTATATTTCGTAACATGTTAATTTCTAGCTTTAAAATATCCCAATAGTTTTGTAACATAACTTTCATCAACCCTTGAACTTACTGTTCCAGCTCCACATTTTGAGAAAATTTCGGTATAATATTTTACATTGTCTTTATAATATTTTTCGTAGTTCATACGAACACTTTTAGAATTTGTATCTACTAAAAAAGATTCTCCAGTTTCTGCATCAATCATATTTACCATTCCTAAATTTGGAATAGATTCTTCTCTCTTATCATATACTCTAATACCTGTTAAATCGTGCTTTTTAGAAGCAATTTTTAAGGTTTGCTCATAATCTCTCACCATAAAATCAGAAATTAAAAACACAATTGCCTTTTTCTTCATCACACTTGATAAGAACTTTAGTGCTTGAGCCAAATTAGTTTTCTTGCTCTTTGGTTTGAATTCTATTAATTCTCTAATGATTCTTAAAACGTGGGATTTTCCTTTTTTAGGTGGAATGTACAATTCGATTTCATCGGAAAATAAAATCAAACCCACTTTATCGTTATTTTGAGTAGATGAAAAAGCTAAAGTTGCAGCAATTTCGGTTACAATTTCACTTTTAAATTGATTGGTTGACCCAAAACTTTCAGAACCACTAATATCAACCATTAGCATCATGGTTAATTCTCTTTCTTCTTCAAAAACTTTTACATAAGGTTCGTTGTAACGAGCAGTTACATTCCAATCTATAGCACGCACATCATCACCATATTGATATTGACGCACTTCTGAAAAAGTCATTCCACGACCTTTAAACGATGTATGATATTCACCAGAAAAGATATGATCACTCAATCTTCTGGTTTTTATTTCAATTTTTTTTACTTTTTTTAGTATGTCTTTCGTTTCCATTTTTTTAGTGTTCAGTGTTCAGTTTTAAGTGTTCAGTATGCTTTGAAACTGCTTACTGTTACTGCTTACTGCCAACTAATTTTAAGGCACCTCAACTTCGTTTACAATTTTATTAATAATATCTACAGAGGTTACGTTTTCAGCTTCAGCTTCATAAGTAATTCCAATTCTGTGACGTAAAACATCATGAACAACAGCTCGAACGTCTTCGGGAATTACATAACCTCTTCTTTTAATAAAAGCATAACATTTAGCTGCATTTGCTAAATTAATACTTCCACGAGGTGAAGATCCAAAACTAATTAATGGTTTTAAACTTTCTAATTTGTATTTTTCAGGATAACGGGTTGCAAAGATTATATCTAAAATGTATTTTTCAATTTTTTCATCCATATAAACTTCACGAACCGCTTGTTGTGCTCTTAGAATTTGTTCTAATGATACCACTTGATTTACTTTTTCGTAAGCTCCTGATAAATTTTGACGAATAACTAAACGTTCGTCTTCCATTTTAGGATAATCGATAACGGTTTTTAACATAAAACGATCGACTTGAGCTTCTGGCAATGGATAAGTACCTTCTTGCTCAACTGGATTTTGAGTAGCCATTACTAAAAATGGTTTGTCTAATTTGAAAGTAGTATCTCCAATTGTAACTTGTTTCTCTTGCATGGCTTCAAGCAGAGCCGATTGCACTTTTGCAGGAGCTCGGTTTATTTCATCTGCAAGAACGAAATTGGCAAATATTGGTCCTTTTTTAATTGTGAAATCGTTTTCTTTAATGTTGTAAATCATAGTTCCAACAACATCTGCAGGTAATAAATCAGGTGTAAATTGAATTCTACTGAAGCTTCCATAAACTGCTTGAGACAAAGTATTAATCGCTAACGTTTTTGCAAGACCTGGAACCCCTTCTAACAAAATATGTCCTTGTCCAAGTAACCCAATCAATAAACGTTCTATCATGTGTTTTTGTCCCACAATTACCTTGTTCATTTCCATTGTTAATAAATCAACAAAAGCACTTTCTCTTTCAATTTTTCATTAATAGCTCTAATATCTAGAGTAGCAGTATTTTCTTCCATTTTCAATTTATTTTGGTTCAAATTTTAAAAAAAATTTTACAATTCAAAATTGTAAATTTATTTAGGACTACGATGTTAATATAGCGTTAAAAAAATTTGTTATGTTAGTATTTTAGGTCTTATTTATGATTTTGTTTTTATACTTTTAAGAAAAAATTGAAATTTTATGATTAATAAACGCTTACTTATAAAAAATTTGTTAGCTCATAATGATGAAAGTAGTTTTTATGATAAAAAGCGTCAATTAAATTTACATACAAGAGAAGGGAAAGCAAAATTTTTAAAACATATTTGTGCATTATCAAATTCAAATCCTGTTAATAATTCTTATATTGTTGTAGGTGTTGAAGATGAGAATAATGAAATTGTAGGTGATGATTTTTTGATGATAGTAGAATTCAAAATTTAGTGAATGCTTATTTAGAAAATCCTCCAAAAATTCAGTATGAAAATATTCCTTTTCCTAATTTACCCAAAGATAAAGTAGTAGGTTTAGTTACTATAAAGCCAAAAAACAAAATTTCTTACTTTAAAAAGGGTATTCATACTATTGTTGCTAATACTGTTTTTGTAAGAAGAGGAAGTAATTCTATCCCTACAGTAGAAAAAATTCCGTTTTCCAAAGTTAATACTGAAACTATTATAAGTATTGAAAATAACTCCAGAAATAGTATTGAACATACACTAGATGGTGTTCTCGATTTTATTAATAATAGACATAAAGACTTACACTCTAAACATAAAGTTTTTAAAGAGCTTTTTGTGGTTTGCTGGGCTGGAATTAAGAAAAAAGTAAGAGATAAAGTGTTTTATTCTAGAGTTGATATTGAATTGATAAATGAACAAATTAAGCTATTTTATTCTTCTCAAGATGATGTTACAATTAGTTATGATGATACTTCATTTATAATTACAGAACATATTGCTCTAGGTATAAATGATAAAACAAGTTATTATCCTTTAGAAGAAGTTACAATAACTTTTTTTGATAACGGATATTATAAAATGGACACCAAAATGCTTTTTGAACCTCCTCAATATAATAAAAAGGTTTTACATCATATTTATAATTCCAATATGAGCTTATTAAAAAAACTAGATAAGAATACTAATCTAACAGATAGGGAATT
>JAAURU010000124.1 GCA_012032075.1 Flavobacterium sp. | reverse complement strand
CAGAAGGAATAGATTTAGGATTTTTATGGTTCGTTTTTACAGTTTAATGTTTGTAGTTGCTTTTGGACTAGGTTGGTATATTATGCAAAAAATCTATGCTAGAGAAAATATGGGTGTAGATAAATTGGACAAACTTTTTGTATATACAGTTGTAGCTACATTATTAGGAGCCCGTTTAGGACATGTTATTTTTTACCAATCGGAGTTATTTCATGAAGATCCTTTTAGTATTCTTTTACCTATAAGCACAAAACCAACACTTCATTTTACTGGTTTTGCTGGTTTAGCTAGTCATGGTGCTGCTATTTCTATTATAATTGTAATGTTTTATTACAGTAGAAAAGTAATTCACAAACCTATTCTTTGGATTTTAGATCGAATTGTTATTCCTGTTGCAAGTGGTGCTATTTTTGTGCGTTTAGGGAATTTCTTTAATTCTGAAATTATTGGAAAACCAACTTCAGCTGATAATTTTTTAGCTATGAAATTTATAAGAGGAGAAGAATATAGTGATCCAAAATTTGGGGAACGAGCTGTTGTTGCTAAAACCCAAATGAATAATGCCAATGAAGCATTTAATGCAGTAGCAAATGATCCTCAATTTAAAGATTATTTAGCCGAATTCCCTTATCGTTATCCTGCTCAATTATATGAAGCACTAGGCTATGTATTAGTATTTGCTATTTTATTTTATATGTATTGGAAAACGGAGGCTAGAAATAAAGCAGGCTTACTTTTTGGAACGTTCTTATTGCTTTTATGGACCGTTCGCTTCTTTGTAGAATATGTAAAAGAAAGTCAAGGTGGTTTTGAAAACTACCCTATATTCTCATCCCTTTCAACTGGACAATGGTTAAGTATTCCTTTTATACTCGCAGGTTTGTATTTTATGATTAGAGCAAAGAAAGTGGTTTAATTTTTAAATTCGTTTTTAAATATACAAGAGGCTGTCTAAAAAGTCTACAAAGGTGTCATTCTGTTCGCCTAGGCGAATCAGAATCTTAAAATGTTGATTATTAGTTTAATTTAGAATCTGAAAGTAGCGAACTACTTTATAATTTCAATTTTTTGAGCTTCTTCGATATTAACACTATCAAAAAATCCTTGTTCGCCCATCCATTCATCACTATATACTTTGCTCATGTAACGTGAACCATGATCTGGGAAAATAACTACAACATTACTATCTTTTGTAAACTCTCCTTCTTCAGCAAACTGTCTTACCGCTTGCATTGCTGCACCTGATGTGTACCCTACAAAAAGACCTTCTGTTCTACAAATTTCTCTTGCGGTATGCGCACTTTCTTCATCTGTAACTTTCATGAATTTATCAATTACATCAAATCAGTTGCTGTTGGAATTAGATTTTTACCTAGACCTTCAATCCTATAAGGATAAATTTCTTCGCTATCAAATTCTTTTGTTTCGTGATATTTTTTTAATACCGAACCGTAAGCATCAACACCTAAAATTTTAATATTTGGATTCATTTCTTTCAAAAATCGAGCTGTTCCAGAAATTGTTCCACCTGTTCCACTACAAGCTACTAAATGTGTAATTTGTCCTTTTGTTTGTTCCCAAATTTCTGGACCTGTAGTTTTATAATGAGCATCAATATTCAAATCGTTAAAATATTGATTAATGTAGATTGAACCTTTTGTTTCTTCATGTAAACGTTTCGCTACACTATAATAAGAACGCTTATCATCGGCAGAAACATTTGCTGGACAAACATATACTTTTGCTCCCATAGTGCGAAGCATATCAATTTTATCTTTTGATGATTTTGAACTTACTGCTAAAATACAATCATATCCTTTAATAATACTTACCATTGCTAAACTAAAACCAGTATTCCCAGAAGTTGTTTCAATAATAGTATCACCTGGTTTTATAATTCCTCTTTTTTCAGCTTCATTTAATATATATAGTGCAATTCTATCTTTAGTAGAATGTCCAGGATTAAACGCTTCTACTTTTGCATAAAAATTACCTTCAATATTTTCAGTTACTCTATTTAATTTAATTAGAGGTGTATTACCAATTAACTCTAAAACATTGTTGTAGGCATTTATTTGTTCTCCCATAAAAACTAAATTAATTGAGGTGATTTATCTGATTTTTTCAAACCTCAAAACCCTGCAAATTTAATAAAAAAAAATTAACTACTCCTTAATATTCTCTAAATCTAGTAAAAAACTAAACTCTTTTGCAACTTCTTTTAAAGCTTCAAATCGTCCAGAAGCTCCTCCATGCCCTGCATCCATATTGGTATGCAAGAATAAAACATTATTATCGGTCTTCATTACCCTTAATTTTGCCACCCATTTTGCTGGTTCCCAATATTGTACTTGAGAATCGTGCAAACCTGTTGAAACATACATATTTGGATAGTCCTGTTTAGTTACATTATCATAAGGTGAATAAGATTTCATGTAATCATAATATTCTTTTTCATTAGGGTTTCCCCATTCGTCATATTCTCCAGTTGTTAATGGAATTGAATCGTCTAACATAGTTGTAACAACATCTACAAAAGCAACTTGCGCAATAACCCCATTATATAATTCTGGAGCCATATTTACTATTGCTCCCATTAATAATCCCCCAGCTGAACCACCTTCTGCATAAAGATGGTCAGGAGATGTATATTTTTGAGCAATTACATACTTAGAACAATCAATAAAATCTGTAAAAGTATTTTTCTTTTTTAATAATTTCCCATCTTCATACCATTGTCTTCCTAAATCTTCTCCACCTCTAATATGAGCAATAGCAAAAATAAAACCTCTATCTAATAAACTCAATCGAGTAGTTGAAAAAGTAGGATCTAAAGAATATCCATAAGAACCGTAAGCATATAATAAGAAAGGAGTTTTCCCATCTTTTTCATACCTTTTCTATACACCATTGATATAGGCACTTTTGTCCCATCAGAAGCGGTTGCCCAAACTCTTTCTTCTATATAATTTTTCTTATCAAATTTTCCTCCTAAAACTTCTTGCTCTTTTAAAACCGCTTTTTCTTTGGTTTTCATATTAAAATCAATAACCGATGAAGGTGTAGTTAAAGATTGATAAGCGTATCTAAGTATTTCAGTATCAAAATCGGGATTTGTAGTGGTGTAAGCAGTGTAAGTTTCACTATCGAAAGGTAAATAATAAGCTCCTTCTCCACTCCATGGCCTTATTTGAATTTTATTTAATCCGTTTGAACGTTCTTCAACAACCAAATAATTTTTAAAAATATCAACACTTTCTAATAAAACATCCTCTCTGTGTGGAATTACTTCTGTCCAATTCTGCACTCCAGTGTGTTTTTCAGAAGTTTTCATTAGTTTGAAATTAGTTGCTTTGTCTTTATTGGTTACTATGTAAAAACTATCTTCAAAATGAGAAATACTATATTCTAAACCTCTTGTTCTTTCCTGAAACATTCTAAATTTTCCAGAAGGATTATTAGCTTCTAAAATTTGATATTCTGAAGTTAACGTACTGGTAGAACCTATTACAATAAACTTTTTTGATTTTTCTTTGTAAACAAATGATGAAAATGTATCGTCTTTTTCATTATATATTAAAGCATCTTTTTTAACATCGGTATTTAAAACGTGCTTGTAAATTTTATCTGAACGTAAGGTTTTTGGATCTTTTTTGGTATAAAAAAAGGTTTTATTATCACTTGCCCATGTTGTTCCTCCTGTAGTATTATCTATAAACTCTGGTAAAATTTCACCAGTAAGTAAATTTTTAACCTGAATAATATATTGTCTTCTTGAAACTAAATCTACTCCAAATGTAGCCCATTGATTATCTTCGCTTACACTCAAACCACTTAAATTGAAATAGGCCTTACCTTTTGCCATTTCATTACAATCAAACATGATTTCTTCTTTTGCTTCAAGGCTTCCTTTTTTTCGTGCATAAATAGGATAATCCTTTCCTTTTTCAAAACGCGTTATATAGTAGTAACCGTTATAAAAGTATGGAACAGAAGTATCATCTTCTTTAATTCTCGCTTTCATTTCTTTGAATAAATCGTCTTGAAATTGCTTTGTATGAGCGGTCATTTTCTCATAGTATTCATTTTCTTTATTCAAATAATCAATAACTTCTTTATCTTCTCTTTGGTTTAACCAAAAGTAATTATCAATGCGAATATCACCATGTTTTTCTATAGTATGTGGAATCATTTTTGCAATAGGAGCTTTTATCTCTGCTTTCATTTCTTGTTTTTTATCTTTACATGAAGTGGCAAAAATAATGGAAATCATTACAAAAGAATAAATTTTTTTCATGAAGTTATACATTAAAAATTAACAGCTAATTTACTATTTTTGTATTAATAAAAAAATTAAATATTATGTTTGGAGATATTATGGGAATGATGGGTAAAATTAAAGAAACCCAAGCCAAAGTAGAAGCAACAAAAAAGCGTTTAGATACGGTTTTAATTGATGAAAAAAGTAGCGATGACTTACTTAAAGTAACCGTTACGGCTAATAAACAAATTAGAAATATCACTATTGATGATTCTTTGCTTCAAGATAAAGAAATGCTAGAAGATTATTTAGTAACTGTTCTAAATAAAGCCATTGAAAAAGCTAAAATTATCTCTGAAACAGAATTAGCAGCTGTTGCCAAAGAAGGTATGCCAAATATTCCTGGTATGGATGGAATGTTTAAATAACACACATTTGTCAGTCTGAGCTTATCGAAGACAAATTAAAAAACAAACTTTTAACTTCGACAAGTTCAGTTTGACAATTATAAATAATATTTTGTCTTGCTGAACTTGTTTCAGTATTAAATTAAATAAAACAAAATTGAATTTGAAATAAGTTTAGATTGACATTAAAAAACTACTTCTTTATCAAATACTTCACTACCGTTTCTGCAGCATGCAGTCCAAATAAAGCAGGCATCCAGCTATTCGTTCCATAAAACGATTTTTTGAAATTAGTTCCATCGGTTGTTTTAATGCTTGAATAGTCAGGTCGTTCATCTGAATAGACTACTTTTACACCTTTTGAAATTCCTTCTGATTTTAAACGTTTTTCTTACATTTTTAGCTAACGGACAATATTCTGTTTTACTAATGTCTCTTACTTTTACGTTTTCAGCATTGAATTTTCCACCAGCACCCATATTACTAATTACTTTTACTTTCTTTCTTTTGCAAGCTAAAATCAAATTTAATTTCGGGGTTACACTATCGATACAATCTAAAACGTAATCAATTCGGGTGTGACCAATTCAAAAGCTCTTTCTGGTGATAAAAACTCTTCAATTCGAGTTAATTTCAACTCTGGATTTATATCTAATAATCGATCTCCTACAATTTTCACTTTGGGTTCACCCACAGTAGAGTGCAAGGCTGGTAACTGACGATTAATATTTGTAATATCAACTGTATCTCCATCTACAATTGTCATATTTCCTACACCAGCTCTCGCTAAAAATTCGGCCGCAAAACTACCTACACCACCTAAACCAACCACTAATACATTAGCATTGGTTAACTTGTTCATTCCTTCTTCTTTAAATAATAATACCGCTCTTTCTTGCCACTTTGCCATTTCTTTTTTAAAGTTTAAAATTGTTTAAAAAGTTTAAAGTTGTTGTTTGAAAACAAATTCAAAATTATTTTTTACGATTTGTTTCAATTCATTTATTGCTATATTTTTTATTTTCGAAGCTTTAGCATAAACTTCTTCTATCGTTTCTTCAATCGTATCTGTTTCTAGAAAAAATTTATTATTTGGAACTGCTTTAAAAACAGCTTTTAATTCTGGATTACGTAATAAATATTTTCCAATGATAAATAAAATCCGTTATCTAATAAAGATTTTGCTACTTGTTGGTTTTTGGAAAACCCATGGATAATCATTGGATTTTGAATATTTAATTCCTTTTTAATTGTAATTACTTCTTGATAAGCAGCAACACAATGTAAAATAACAGGTTTATTCGTTTGTTTTACCAATGCTAATTGTTGTTTAAAAACTTGAATTTGGGTTTCCAAAGGAATTTCGATGCGTTTATCTATACCGCATTCTCCAAGAGCTAAACATTCCTTTTGTTGTAATTTTTTGGCAATACATTTTAAATCGGAAGTCAATCTAGCTTCATCAATGTACCAAGGATGAATCCCAATAGAATATTGTGGAATTTTAGGATTAAATTCCCAAGGATATTGGTTCACAACTTCTAAAACAGAAGCATCGTTTGAATACGAATGTTTATGTAAATTGATAAAATGCATTAGTCATGAAATTTTTTAACACCAGCTTCAATCGCAATATCCAAATCGTTTTCCAAAGGCACTATTGGACAAGAATACTTGTAATTATAAGCACAATATGGATTATACGCTTTATTAAAATTGATGATCACTTTCTCAGAATTTGGAATTCGCATATCGATATACCTTCCACCAATGTAGCTTTCATTTCCACAAGTCAAATCTGAAAAAGGTAAAAACAAATAATCTTTAAAGCCAAGTTTTCTTGATAATTCTATATTTTGATACACATTTAGAACAAACTTCTTTCCTTCAATCTCAAAATGTAAAGCTCCATATTTTTTATACATAGGAGTTCTATCAGTAGAAGTTTTCATTTTAAAAGGTTTTGTTTTTTTAGCCAAAACAAAAGTAGCTTCCACAATAAATTTTTCATTTATAGGATAGAACGCTAACGTTTTAAAACTTGCTCTATCTTCATCGGTTAATGGACTTTTTAGAGCATCTGCAAACTCTTCGTTCATTTTCTTTTGGAACTCATAAACCAATTGTATTTCTTCTTGTTGTGCAAAAGAAAAACCAAACCAAAAATTAGAAACAAATATTTAAACATTCTTTTTTTTGCAAAAATATATATTTTAAGTGATATTATTTTAATTAACCGATTTTGTATCTTTGGAAATCAATCAAAATCATGTTAAAAAAATCTTTTTCAAACTACATTAATAATTTCAAAGGTTTTTCAAGAGAAATTTGGATATTAACACTCGTTACCTTCATTAATCGTGCAGGAACGATGGTTTTACCATTCCTGTCAAAATATTTAAAAGAAGATTTAGGTTTTACTTTAAACCAAGTGGGTTGGATATTGGTTAGCTTTGGATGTGGTTCATTATTAGGTTCTTGGTTAGGTGGAAAATTATCAGACAAGATAGGTTTTTATAAAATAATGATTTTTAGCCTATTAACAAGTGGGTTAATGTTTTTTGGTTTACAGCATATAACTTCTTATGAAGGTTTACTGGTGGCAATTTTCTTAATTATGACAGTAGCTGATATGTTTCGACCAGCTATGTTTGTTTCCCTTGCTGCTTATGCCAAACCCGAAAATAGAACAAGAGCCTTAACTTTAGTGAGATTAGCTGTGAATTTAGGTTTTGCAGCAGGACCTGCTTTAGGAGGATTAATTATTGTTAGTATTGGTTATAAAGGATTGTTTTGGGTTGATGGATTAACATGTATTATTGCTATTTTAATTTTTGGTATAAAGTAAAAGAGAAACAACAATCCTCTTATTTAGATACTAAAAATCCAGGAGAAGTACTTACTGCTTCGGTTTTTAAAGACACTCCTTTTTGGACATTCTTGGTTACCTGCTTAATTAACGGTATCATTTTTTTTCAATTGTTCACTACTCTTCCCATTTATCATAAAGAACAGTTTAATCTTACCGAATTAAGAACAGGTTTATTACTTTCGTTTAATGGTATTTTAATCTTTTTTATGGAAATGCCAATTGTGAGCTATATTGAGCGAAAGAAATTTAACAAAGTTAAAATTGTAAGTATTGGAACATTTATTATGGGCTTATGTATGTTTCTACTACTATTAAATCGGTGGGAAATAGTATTATGGATTATGATGTTTTTAATGACCTTTGGAGAAATGTTAGCTTTCCCTTTTGCAAATTCTTTTGCTTTGAGTCGCGCACCAAAAGGTCATGAAGGTCGTTATATGGCTATTTTTACCATGAGTTACAGCTTAGCACACATACTTTCTGCTAAAACTGGAATGGGAATTATAGAAAAATACAATTATCAATACAATTGGTTTTTATGGGAAGTTTAGGTTTATTTGGAGCTTTCCTTGGTTATGTTACTTATTATTTGGTTAAAATAGAGAAAAAAAACATCCAAAACTACACAAATAGTTAAATAACTATAAAAATAGTTGTGAAACTAAAAAAATAGTTATAGATTTGTTCTTGGATAGTGCTAAGAATAAAAACTATTAATATGCAAAAGTTAACTAATAAAGAAGAAGAAATCATGCAAATTTTATGGAAGCTAAAAAAAGCTTTTGTAAAAGACATTTTGGAAGAAATCACAGAAGACAAACCCCATTACAATACACTTTCTACAATTGTTAGGAATTTAGAAGAGAAAGGATATGTAGGCTATACTGCTTATGGCAAAACACATCAGTACTTCCCTATTGTATCACTTGAAAATTACAGAAAAAAATTTATGAATACAGCTATTGATACTTATTTTAATAGTTCGTATAAAAATTTAGTTTCCTTTTTTGCAGAAGAAGAAAAAATTTCAGCAGATGAACTTCGAGAAATATTAAAAATAATCGAAAAAAAGAAATAATATGGAAGAGCTATTTCAATATTTCATAAAAGTTAATGGCTTACTTATTGTATTCTATATAGCTTATTACATTTTCCTTAGAAAGGAAACATTTTTTCAAAGTAACCGTTGGTTTTTACTTTTAGGGATTGTAAGTTCATTTATTTTCCCATTGATTTCGTTTACCAATGTTATTTGGATTGAGCCAGCACCAATTGTTCAAAATACAAATTTTTATCCTACTACTACTTCATTTCAAGTTGAACCAATTATAGAAAAATTCAATTGGAATAAATTACTTTTTATAAGTTATATTTTAGTATCCATTTTCTTTTTGACAAAGTTAGCTATTGAAATTTT
>JAAURU010000123.1 GCA_012032075.1 Flavobacterium sp. | reverse complement strand
TGTTTTCTATCCATTATTAGGAAAAAGCAATCACGAAATTGCTGCTTTAAGTCGAAGCCAACATAAATGTCAAGGTTTTGGATCAACTGGTTCAAGAGGAAATGAAACCGAATATTTAGAACTTTTAAAGGTAATTTACCAAATCCAACTAATATTTTTGAAGGAATTGATACCTCTTGGAATAGAATTAAAGGTGGAGAAGCTATTGGTAAAATTTTAAATGAAGTTCAGGCAAATTTTAATTTCAAAACTCCTTTTGTTCACATTCCGCAATTAGTAAAAGCTTATGTACTAATTCAAAAACTAGAAGATAGTCATTGGAAAACATATAAAACGAAACAAATTTCTAAAATCATAGAAGCTTGTAGTGGTTTATATTTAGAAGCTATTGCTTCGGTTGAAAATGCTACCAAAAATGAATCCATTTCAATTAACTTTGAAGCCGTAAATAGAAGTAATTCAGCAATAAAATTATTGGGTTACAGTATTTTAAACCAAGAAGCTAAAGCGAAAGTAAATACGCTTTCAAATAATGAAAAAGTAACTTTTCAAGAAAAAGAATTTAAAATGCCAACTACTGTTGACTATTCTAATTTATTTTGGTTAAAAGAAAAACCAACCGTTGGAATGTACACTGTTTCAAACAAAGCCATTCGTATTTATCCAGAAGAAAAATTACAATTTCCTATAGTTTTTTCAGTAGAAATTGAAGGTACAAGAATAGATTTCGTAAAAAACTTAGTGTATAAAAATAATGATCCGGAAAAAGGAGAAAATTATATTCCATTTTCGGTTTTACCAGAAGTAACTTCTGAAATTCAAAATAAAGTTTCTATTTTCAATTCGAATACTCCAAAAGAAATTATTGTTAAATTAAAATCGAATAAACAAAATAGTACTGGAACTGCTAAGCTAGTTTTACCAAATGATTGGAAAGTAGAACCTACTGAAGTTCCATTTTCAATAACTTCCAAAAGTGAAGAGAAAACCATACGTTTTAAAGTTTTTCCTCCAAAAAATGAAAGTAATGCAGATTTTGCTGTTGAAATTACTAATACATCTGAAAGACACCAACTAGAGTGTGTTGAAATTAAATACAATCATATTCCTAAACAAACTATTTTACAACCTTCAGAAGGTAAATTAGTTAAATTAGATATTCAAACTAAAGGTAAAAACATTGGTTATTTAGTTGGTGCTGGTGATGAAGTTGGAAAATATTTGGAAAACATTGGTTATACTATTACTTACATTAATCCTAATGAAATTAATGCGGTTTCTTTATCAAAATTTGATGCTGTCATATTAGGAATTAGAGCTTTTAATACCATTGAAGAGTTAAAATTTAAGCAAAAGGAATTATTCAAGTATGTTGAAAATGGTGGAAATCTTGTAGTACAATACAATACAACTAGTGGCTTACTTACCAAAGAAATTGCACCTTATGATTTAACTATTTCTCGTGATAGAGTTACTAATGAAAACGCAACGGTTACTTTTTTAGATCCCAAAAATCCAGTTTTAAATACACCAAATAAAATAACCACAAAAGACTTTGAAAATTGGATTCAAGAACAAGGTTTATATTATCCAAATAAATGGGATAAAGCTTTCACTCCTATTTTAGCTGCTGCTGATAATGGTGAAGAACAAACAAAAGGTGCATTATTAATTGCAAAATATGGTAAAGGAAATTATATTTACACAGGTTTAAGTTTTTTTAGAGAGTTACCAGAAGGTGTTTCAGGAGCTTATCGCTTATTCGCTAATATCATTCACTAGATAAATAAAATAACTTTAAAAATGGAAAAAATAATCAATGGAAAAAAGCTATAGTATCGTTTTACTACTAAATGCTTTATTCATTTTAATTTTCTATTTACTAATGGAAATCTATTCTTAATATGGAAAATATAGATTGGATTGTACTATCTTGTACCTTACTTTTTATTGTTATTTATGGAGCATTAAAAACCAAAGGAAGCGCAAATGTAAAAGATTATCTATTAGACAATAATGAAACTCCTTGGTTTACTGTTGGGCTTTCTGTTATGGCAACTCAAGCGAGTGCTATTACCTTTTTATCAACTCCAGGACAAGCATATCATGACGGAATGGGTTTTGTGCAATTTTATTTTGGGCTACCTTTAGCGATGATTGTTATTGCTTACACTTTCATTCCTATCTATCACAAATTAAAAGTTTATACCGCTTACGAATATTTAGAGCAACGTTTTGATATTCGAACCAGAACTTTAGCAGCTATACTATTTCTAATACAAAGAGGTTTAGGAACTGGAATTACTATTTATGCTCCTTCCATTATATTATCGGCTTTATTAGGTTGGAATTTAACTATGTTAAATATCATTATTGGAACACTTGTAATTATTTATACAGTAACTGGTGGGACAAAAGCGGTAAATGTGACACAAAAACAACAAATGTTTGTCATCTTATCTGGAATGTTTATAACGTTTTTCCTCATCTTAAATTATTTACCAGAAGATTTAGATTTTGGAAACGTTTTGCATGTGGCTGGAGCCAATGGGAAGATGGATATTCTAGATTTTTCTTATAATCCAGAAACTAGATACACATTTTGGAGCGGAATCACAGGTGGTTTCTTTTTGATGTTATCCTATTTTGGAACTGACCAATCACAAGTAGGACGTTATTTATCAGGTAAATCGGTAAAAGAAAGCCAAATGGGTTTAATTATGAATGGTATTTTGAAAGTACCCATGCAATTTTTTATATTACTAACAGGAGTTTTAGTTTTTGTTTTTTTTCAATTCAATGATGCTCCGCTTCACTTTAATCCAAACAATGTAAACAAGGTAAAAGAATCTACATATAAAGTAGAATATGAAAATATAGAAGAAAAACTTCATGTTATAAATGAAGAAAAAAAGGTAGTTAATAAAATTTATATTGAACAATTACAACATAACGATTTTGACAACCCTACCTTAAGAAAACAAATGGTTGCTTTATCATTAAAAGAGAAAGATTTAAGAGAAAATGCTAAAAGCATAATCAAAAAAGTAGATTCTGGTTCTGAAACTAATGATAAAGATTACGTTTTTTTATATTTCATTCTTAACTATTTACCAAAAGGACTTTTAGGACTACTTTTAGCTGTAATATTTAGTGCTGCAATGTCATCAAGTGCTTCTGGATTAAATTCATTAGCTGCAACAACTGCAATTGATATTTACAAACGTAATGTAGGAGAAAAATCAGACAAACATTATGTTTATGCAACACAATATTTTACTTTATTTTGGGGAATTGTTGCTATTGGTTTTGCTTGCATAAGTTCGTTGTTTGAGAATTTAATACAGTTGGTAAACATTATTGGTTCTGTATTTTATGGAACAGTTTTAGGAATATTCTTAGTTGGTTTTTATATCAAATATATTAAAGGAAATGCAATATTCATTAGTGCTTGTATTAGTCAAACTATAATATTTGTGATTTATTATTTTGCCATTCATATTCAACCAGATGACAATGAAAAATTAAGTTACTTATGGCTTAATTTTATTGGAGTAATGCTAACTTTTTTAATTTCTTTGGTGATACAGTTATTTTTAAAAGACACTAAAAAAGAGGGAATTCAAGTACAATAAGTTTATTCAATAATTTTTCTAAGTTCATTTCTATATTGAGAAGCACTTTTACCAGTATATTCTTTAAAAAGTTTATTAAAATGACTAAAATTATTAAAGCCACTTTCGTATGAAACTTCACTAATACTGATTGGTTTTTCTGCCAATAATTTACAGGCATGAACAACACGATATTCATTTACAAAAGAGGTAAATGTTTTATTTGTAATCTTTTTAAAAAACTACAAAAAGAAGGCTCTGTCATACTTACAAGACTTGATACTTCTTCTAATGTAATAAGCTCTTGAAAATGATCTTTTACAAAGTTAAAAATAACATTAATTTTATCATTATCATGTACTTGAGTTTGTAGTGAAAAACCATTAGCATTTAATAAAGTATAATCTTTAGATTCATCTAACTCATTTAAAACACTTAAAAGTGTCAATAATTTCTCAAAAGAATTTTGAGTATCCATCAATTCAATTTTAGCACCAATTTTTTCTTTCGTTTTTCCTTTAAAAGCAATTCCTACTCTAGATTGATTAAATAGATTTTGAATATTTCGCATTTCAATTGTATCAAAAAAAGTAGTACCTAAGAAATCTGGTAACATTTGGATAACAGTTTCATTCTTGTTTCCCGTTTGTTCATTGGTAAAACCACAATGCGGTAAATTTCCACCAATTAGAATTAAATCTCCATCAGTATAATAAGAAATATGACTTCCTATTTGTCTTTTTCCTGAACCACCGTTCACATAAACCAATTCTATCTCTGGATGATAATGCCAAACATCTGATTTATTGTTTGCTTTTTCAATATATCTTGTATAAGTAAACGAACTCCCAAAAGATGGTGTTATAACTTCATAAGATGGTGCCAAATTTTTCATATTCCAATTATAATCTATTCAAAATTACCATAATTATATATAATATTGTCAAATTTAACCTAAAACGTTTTCGTAAAAGGTAAAATAACACACATATATGAAAATATAGCATTGCTTTTGTATTCAGTTGCATGCTACATTTGTCTTATTAAAAATCAAACAATAAAACAACAAACTAAAAAAAACAGAAATTATGAAAAATCTTTTAAAATTAAGTTTAGTATTTGTGGTAGTATTATCTACTATGACGGTAAGAGCTAATGAAGATATTGATTTTCTTCTATTTGCTAAGAAAAGAGAAGGCAAACAAATTAGTTTAGCAATAAATAGAATTCAAGAAGTTAGTTTATCTATTTATGATTTAGATGGTGAAAAATTATTTTCTGAAAAAGCTACAGGAGAAATAGGAATTTGAAAGAACCTATAGTTTTAGAAAAATTTCCAAAAGGAAATTACACTTTAGTAATCGAGAACGATTTGAAAAAAGCAACGTATCAAATTGTAATTACTGATACAAATGCTTCTATTTCTTCAAAAGAAATAGCATTAATTTATAAAAAAATGCCAACTAATAAAGAAAATTTAGCAAGTAATTAATAATAAATTTGATTGATAAAAATAGTAAGATAAATGCATCAATCATAAAAAAGAAACTATATTAAATAGTTAATTGAGATTTAAGATTAAAAAGCCGTTTGAATGTTTTCAAAACGGCTTTTTTGATGTTTTAAAATGTTGACTATTATTTAGACCATTCTGCTATACTATCTTTATTCATTTTTTCATAATCAGCATTCCCAGCTTTTTTTGCACCTTCCATAGAAGACTTTGCTGTTGCAATGGCTCCTTTTTTATCTCCTGCTCTAGCTTGAATTAATGATTTTAAACGTAAATACCAAAAGGAGTTTCTTTACCTTCAGGTATTAAAGAAACTGCATTATTTATCCAAGTTAAAGCTTTAGCATTATCAGAATTTGATTGATAAAAATATTGAGCTGCTCCAAAATAATCAGCTGCAGTTGGTCCAGCTAATGCTTTTTCAATACTTTTCATAGCAACTTCATTAGTAGGAACTGTAAATGGAACTGAAACTGTTGTTCTTTCCCAAGCTAAATCAAGAGTTGCACCTTCATTAGATAAATTACTAATAGAAATAGTAAATGATTCCACCGATTTATTAGTTGTTTCTGGTTTTACAGATGTTTTTAAAGCTACTTTTGAATCATCCCAAGTTTCTGGTAAACCCCAGTTATCAGTTGCTGTGTAGAATATAATATCCCAGCTATCTGCTTTTGGAGTTGTATATAAAGCGTATTTACCCTTTTTTAATTCTTTTCCATTCACTTTAATATCTTGATCTACAGAAAATGTCGTGTTAGCATTTGCTCCTGTTCTCCAGTTTTTTCCATAAGGAACTAAATCCCCATAAACTGTTCTTCCTTTTGCACCCGGTCTTGAATATTCAATTTCTAAATTTGCTAAACCAACAACTTGATCTACTTTTGCAGACGGACTAGCCTGTGGTGTTTTTACCTGAGCTTCAGCTAAGAAAGTAACTAAAGCAACAACTACTGTAATGATTACTCTTTTCATTTTAAATTTTATTTATTTGTTTACAACGTTTCGTTTACGAAATTACTAAAAAAGAACAACGAAAATGTTAAGCTATTCCTAAAATTGAAACTATTTTGTTTAATATTTTTAGTATATTTGTTAAACAAAATAAAGTTATGAAAATATACACATTACATTCCAAACAAAACTTACCCATTTCACTAGATGAAGCTTGGGAATTTTTATCGAGTCCGAAGAATTTAAAAACAATCACACCTCAATATATGGGTTTCAATATCCTTTCTGGAGCAGATAAACATATGTTTCCTGGACAAATTATTCAATATATTGTTACTCCTGTTTTTGGTATTCCAACTAAGTGGGTAACTGAAATAACACATGTTCAAGACAAAAAGTACTTTGTAGATGAGCAACGTTTTGGTCCATATTCGCTTTGGCATCACAAACATTTTTTAAAAGAAATTCCCGGTGGAGTTGAAATGGAGGATATTATTGATTATAAAATACCAATGGGAATTTTAGGGCAATTAGTTCATCCAGTTTTAGTTAAACCGAAATTAAATGAAATTTTTGAATACAGAAAGAAAAAAATTAATTGAACTTTTTGGAGATTATAAAGAATCGAAAGTTTAAGTTTTTATTTAATAACTTTAAAGTAACTTAAACTTTTATACAATTTTAAAAATAAATTATAATGAAAAAAAATATATTACTTATAGGAGGTTCATACGGAATAGGATTAGCTTTAACCGAATTATTAAAAACTGAAAACAATATATATGTAGCTTCAAGAACTGCTGAAAACTTAGATAATTCAGTTCATCACATTACTTTTGATGCCAACTCTCAAGTTTTAAATCAAGAAGCTTTTCCTAGTCAAATAGATGGATTTGTATTTTTACCTGGAAGCATTAACCTAAGACCATTTAAAGGTTTAAAAATTGAAACTTTTGAAGAAGATTTACAAGTTAACTTTATCAATATGGTAAAAGTATTACAAACTATTTTACCAAATTTAGTCGCTTCTGAACAAGCAAGTATTGTATTATTTAGTTCGATTGCGGTAACTACTGGAATGCCATTTCATACAAGTGTGGCTGCAGCAAAAGGAGCTATTGAAGGGTTTGCCAAAGCATTAGCTGCTGAATATGCTCCTAAACTAAGAGTAAATGTAATTGCTCCTTCTTTAACAGATACTCCATTAGCAGATAAGTTTTTAAATAACGAGGTTAAGAAAGAAAAAGCAGCAGAAAGACATCCATTGAAAAAATTTGGAACACCACAAGATATTGCACAAATGGCAGCTTTCTTACTTTCTGATAAAAGCAGTTGGGTAACTGGACAAGTTTTCCATGTAGATGGAGGAATGTCAACACTTTCAGTTAATGGATAATTTAGAAAATTTAATATAATTTAATGTGGTTTAAGAGTTTAATATTGTTACTAAATACTTTATTAAACAATTTTAAAAACTTAAACTTTTAAACAACATAATCAATAAAAAAAATGAATATATTTTGGTTTAGAAGAGACTTAAGAATCCACGATAATGCAGGATTTTTTCATGCCTTAAATAGTAATGAACAAGTCTTGCCTATTTTTATTTTTGATACTTCTATTCTAAATGAATTGGAAAAAGAGGATGCTCGTGTTAATTTTATTCATGACCAATTGGTAAATATTAATGAAGAATTAACTAAAAAAAGCAAATCTTTAGCTGTTTTTCATGGTGAACCCAAAGCTATTTTTGAAAAGTTAATAAATGAAAACAAGATTAGTTCGGTTTTTACCAATCATGATTATGAGCCCTATGCTTTGGAAAGAGAGCAGCTTATTAGCGACTTTCTTAAAAAAAATGGAGCTGCTTTACATACTTATAAAGACCAGGTAATTCTTGAAAAGAACGAAGTACTGAAAGATGACGGAAAGCCATACACTGTTTTTACTCCTTACAGCCGCAAATGGAAAGCTGCATTAACGCCTTTTCATTTAAAGCCTTACCCGGCAGAAAAATATTTTGCAAATTTTTTTAAGCAGCCTGCTGCTGTAATACCTTCTTTAAATCAAATTGGTTTTATTAAAACAGCTGCTTTTTTTCCTGCTAAACATTTAGATGAAGCACTTACGGTAAAATATAAAGAACAAAGGGATTTCCCCGGTATTAAAGGCACTTCACAACTGGGTGTGCATTTACGTTTTGGCACTATAAGTATAAGAAAACTGGCAACACAGTGTAAGGATATATCTGAAACCTATCTAAACGAATTAATCTGGCGTGAGTTTTATCACATGATATTGTGGCATTTTCCGCAGGTGGGTAAAGCCAAAGCTTTTAAGCCGGAATATGACAAAATTGAATGGCGCAGAGATAATGGTGAATTTGAAAAATGGTGTAATGGACAAACCGGCTACCCTATTGTAGATGCTGGTATGAGAGAATTGAACAGTACTGGTTATATGCACAACCGTGTACGCATGATTGTGGCATCGTTTTTAACCAAGCACCTGTTGCTGGACTGGCGGCTTGGTGAGGCATATTTTGCAAAAAAATTATTAGATTTTGATTTAGCGGCAAACAATGGCGGCTGGCAGTGGGCCGCAGGCAGTGGTTGCGATGCAGCCCCTTACTTCCGTGTTTTTAATCCTTACTTGCAAACACAAAAATTTGATGCACAGTTTACCTACATAAAAAAATGGGTGCCGGAGTTTCAGGAATTTACTTACCCCAAACCTATTGTTGAACATGACATGGCAAGAAAGCGCTGCCTTGAAGTATATGGCAGGGCTTTAAAGAAGGATGTAACCGCTGGGTTTCAAGATTAGTCTTACAGAAAAATATCTCCAGCAAATACCTGTTTCTTATTAGTTGCGCAGTAAACATCCAATAACTTTAAAACTGCTTTTTTAACCTTCATTCTC
>JAAURU010000122.1 GCA_012032075.1 Flavobacterium sp. | reverse complement strand
AAAATCTTAATGGAAAAATTAGAAAATATACTAAAAATAAAATGTCATTCCCTACAGACGATGCAGTTTTTAAAATCAGTTTATCTAGCTTTAAAAGAAGCAACGAAAAAATGGTCTATGCCAATACAAAATTGGGGTATTGTTTTAAATCAATTTAATCTTATATTTGACAAAAGGCTCAAATTATAAAAATCCAAGCCTTAACTTTTTAACTTACACACTTTGTGGGATAGTGTCTATAAATTCTATTTAGATAGAATACGATTCTACTCTATCAGTATTTTCAGTGAAATTTTCATTAAAAATAGTACTTACAAAATTCCATTTAGATTCTACATTACTAGATGTAAATGTTAGTGTTAAATAGCCTCTGTCAGACGAATTCATATAATTAAGATCATTAATTAAAATTTGCATAGCATTTTCAAATCCGCTAATATTTGCAGCATCAATCCCTAAATAATATTCTAAACCAGGAGAAGTTACTGATGCAGTAGCAAATTCTTTTCCTATCTCGTTGGAACTATTATCAACTAGATTATTGTACCACGCATTGTGAGTATCACCTGCTAAACAAACTACTTTTTTGCCAGCAAAACTATTAAATAGTATTTCTCTTTCTACAGGATAGCCATCCCAAGCATCTAAATTATAAGGTAAAACGGTTGTTATTCTTGCTATTTCAGCATTTGTAAGTGTTGGATCACCATTTGATAACGTAACTTTATAGTAACTAATTGTGTTAAAGTTTGTTGGAATTGTTGTAAAGCAGCTGGAGAACCACCAACTACAGCTCCTAAACCTAACAACATTTCTGCTGGAATAAACATCTTACCCATTAATACTTGTTGGCCTAAGACTTGCCAACGAGCAGTACTACTAGTTACTTGGGAAATCAACCAATTTCTTTGCGTGGTTCCTAATAAAGTGCGATTTGGGTTTAGCCAATCGGTTTGAAAGCTTGTGCTATTGAAATTACCACTTGCATTAATATAATTGGAATATTCTAATTGTTTATCTCTTCCAATTACTCTAGTATCTAGCATGATTAGATTTACTAAATTTCCGATATTAAAATTTCTGTAGATTAAACTGGTATCATTAGAACGCAAAGGTAAAAATTCACTATAAGCTTTAATAGCATCTGCTTTTCTAGCTTCAAAACTTCCTTCATTTGGTTGATGGTTTTCTGCACCATCTTTATAGGTATCATTAGTAATTTCATGATCATCCCAA
Organism: Flavobacterium sp.; assembly: GCA_012032075.1. Taxonomy (GTDB): domain Bacteria; phylum Bacteroidota; class Bacteroidia; order Flavobacteriales; family Flavobacteriaceae; genus Flavobacterium. Next base: position 7,892 of record JAAURU010000122.1, on the reverse strand, counting down.
ACACAAATAAAAGGTTTCTTTTGATGAGCCAACTGTAAGTTTTTATCAGAACGATATTGCTTATAACGGGCTCTATACTCTGCTAAAGTTATGATTTCATTTGCGGGTTCATGACGTCTATTTAAAGCATCAGTATATGTATTTGTACCATATTGACCTTGACCATATTCATAAATATAATCACCTAAATGCACGATAATATGAGCATCAGAATTAGCCATAGCTTTATAAACGTTGAACAAACCTGCAGGATAGTTTGAACAAGAACATACGGCTAACTTTATACTTTCTGCAACAATGGGTAAAGTAATGGTTTCTCCTATTACAGATACGCTTCTGTCTTCTTGGTTAAAAAAACGGTAGTATAATTTTTTATCCGCTTCTAAATTTTGAAGTTCGATTGCTAAGGTATAATCTCTTGTGGCATCTGTTATAACTTCACCACTTCTAAAAATAGATATAAACTGACTATCATAAGCTACTTGCCAATAAATTTTAACTTCTGCTTTGCCAGTATTGTATCTTGTCCAAATAATCACTTGATTATGTGTTGGATCAAAGCTAGCGACACCTTGTGCAAAATTATCAGAAGTGTAATCACCTGGTATATTAAAAACAGTACTATCATCAGTACAACTTATGAAATTAGGAGCTAAAAGCAACCCACCAGTTGTTAAAATGGAATTGACTAAAAAACGTCTTCTAGATAAAGAATTCTGACTCATTACTTTTGTTTTTAAGTTTTATCAAAATTCTAATATTAGATTTACAAATACTTTATCGAATTATTAATTTAAGATTAAATAAGATCCTTTATATATATTGTTCCTAGACCATTCATTAAGAAAACAATAAATCAGTATTAATTTAGTAATATGCCTTATTTTTGACCTTCCCATTCAGCATAAAATTGCGCTAAGAATTTCTCCATAAAGGTATGTCTCTCTTGTGCTATTTTTTTACCTGTTGTTGTATTCATTTTGTCTTTTAAAAGCAATAATTTTTCATAGAAATGATTAATAGTTGGAGCATTACTTTTCTTGTATTCTTCCTTATTCATGCTCAAGTTTGGTTGAATTTCTGGATCATAAACAAGTCTGTTTTTGTAACCACCATAATTGAATGTTCTAGCAATTCCAATGGCTCCTATTGCATCTAAGCGGTCAGCATCTTGCACAATTTCTAATTCTTTTGAAGTGAATTTTTTTTCGAAATTACCACCTTTGAAAGAAATATTATCAATTATAGCAATTACATGTTTAATTGTGTTTTCAGATACATTTTGGCTAACCAAAAAATCACGAGCTATTTTTGGACCAACAGTTTCATCACCATTGTGAAATTTACTATCTGCAATATCGTGAAGTAATGCTCCTAGTTTTACAACTTCAAGATTGCAATTTTCTCCTTTAGCAATTAATAAAGCATTTTTATAAACACGTTCAATGTGAAACCAATCGTGTCCTCCTTCTGCATTTTGAAGTTGTTCTTTTACAAAAAGTATAGTTCTATCTATTAGTGTCATTTTTATATAGAAAATTCCAAATTCACTTATGTTGGAATTTGGAATTTTATTTTTTGGAATTTATACTATTATTTTATCAAAGCAGGTTGCACCCATTTAAAAATATGACTTGTTTCTGGAATTACCAATCTTTCCGATACTCTAGCCATTCTAGCAGGTAATTTCATTAAGAAATCTCTTGCTTTTTCAGCTTCGTCTGTAAGATTGTTAATTTTATCAATTTGCCATTTATCAATTAATTTTTGCATGATATCTACATAATCATTTGCAGTGTAAACACCCAGTCTTTGAGCAGCGTCTGAAAATTGTTCAAAAGCTGTGCTAATTTTTTGACCAGATTCTCTTAAAAAATGAGCTGGCATGGTTATTTTATGCTTCATCATGTGTTGGAAAGCCAACATCATTTCACTAGGGTCAATTTCAAAAATTCTATTTACAAAAGTACTGTATGCTTGATGATGTCGCATTTCGTCTCCTGCAATTAAACGACACATTTTAGCTAGTTTATTGTCACCAAATTTCTTAGCCATTTGAGCTACTCGATTATGAGAAACGTAAGTGGCTAATTCTTGGAAACTAGTGTAAACAAAGTTTTTATAGGGATCATTACTAGTACCAATATCAAATCCGTCATTGATTAAATGTTGTGTTGTCATTTCAATTTCACGCATATCTACGCGACCGGATAGATACAAATATTTATTTAATGTATCACCATGACGGTTTTCTTCACCTGTCCACTGTTTTATCCATTTACTCCATCCATTGCCACCATTTTCTTGATTTACTCCTTCAACTTGCATTAACCAAGATTCGTAGGTTGGTAAAGCTTCTTCAGTAATGGTATCACCAACTAAAACAACCCAAAAATCATACGGTAAATCTTTTGCAATTTCTCTCAATTCTGTTACTTCATCAAAGAAATTTTCATTTTGAGAATTAGGTAATAAATCGGATGGTTGCCAAATTTTTTCTACTGGAATTAGAAATTCTTCCACAAAGGAATCAATTTTCTTTTCCAAAAATTGCATTACTTCTAACCGAACATTTTGTATTGACATTTTTTTATAGTTTAATATTTTCTGTGATCATTTTTTCTGTTTTTTCAAAAATTTCTTCAAACGAATAATCGGAAATTTTTAAGGGTTCATGCAATTGAAATTCAAGTCGGTTTCCTAAACCTAATGGAAAGGCTCCATAACGAGACATTTTCCATGAATTATTAATTGTTATTGGAGCAAAATAGGCATTTGGAGCAAATTTGTACAACATTTTCAAACCATTTACTGAAAAGGGTTTTGGAACACCGTTTTTTGCCCGTGTTCCTTCTGGAAATATGACAACCGAATAATTATTTTACTTATAAGTTCAGCACACTTTTTAATTTCGCCTAATGCTTGTTTACCGTCTTTTCTATCAATTAATGCAGAACCACCATGTCTTAAGTTATAAGAAACACTTGGAATTCCTTTGCCTAATTCTTTTTTACTAATAAATTTTGGATGCCAATCTCTTAAAAACCAAATAATAGGTGGAATGTCATATAAACTTTGATGATTAGTAACAATTACTAATGGTACATTTTTTGGCAATTTTTCTATTCCTTTAAAAGAATAAGTGGTTCCCAAAACATGTGTGTTTCTCACTAAAAACCAATTTAAAATATGAACACTCCATCGATGTGCATTATAGCCAAACAGATTAAAACAAATCCATTGAATAGGATGAAAAAGGCATAACCAAAATAAAAAAAGTGCATTATACACTATAGATATAGGGTAAGAAATAATCTTTTGCATGTTGAAATAGACTTTTTACAAAGGTACTATTTAAAAACAAAAAAAACCATCATTAAAAGATGGTTTCCTTGTTGTAAATGTAACGAATTAACAATATTCGTTATAAGCATCTTTTAAATTTTCAGCAATTAATTCTGCTGGACGACCTTCGATATGATGACGTTCTAGCATGTGTACTAATTCTCCATTCTTAAATAAAGCCATACTAGGTGATGATGGTGGAAAAGGAAACATTTGTTCTCTTGCAGCATCAACCGCTTCTTTATCTACACCTGCAAAAACAGTAACTAAATTAGAAGGTTTTTTAGCACCATCTAAACTCATTTTTGCTCCTGGTCTTGCATTTCTTGCAGCACAACCACAAACGGAATTTACAACAACTAAAGTTGTTCCTTCAGATTGAATTGCATTTTTAACATCTTCTGCTTTATATAATTCTTTAAAACCAGCTTCAGAAAGTTCTGCACGCATTGGTTTTACCATTTCTTCTGGATACATAATCTTGTATTTTAATTAATAATACAAAGTTACAAAGATTTACTAATTCAAACTCTAATAAAATCATAAAGATTTGTTATCGTTATATAGCTTAAAAGGTTTCAAATAACTTTAATCATTAAAAAAGTATTTGTGAAAATCAAATTAAAAATAAAAGCCTATCAGTAATGATAGGCTTTTTGTTAAACTGGAAGTATATGTATTAAATAACTTTTACGTTTACTGCGTTTAATCCTTTGTTTCCTTCTTTTAATTCGAATTCAACTTCGTCTCCTTCTTGAATTTTGTCTACAAGACCTGAAATGTGAACAAAATGATCTTTGTTAACGCCCTCTTCAGTAATAAAACCAAATCCTTTAGTTTCATTGAAGAATTTTACTGTACCTTTACTCATTGTAATATAATTAAAATTTACACGATTTTGTGCTTTGCAAATATGAGGACATTAATTGGATTAACAACTCATTTTCAAAACTTTATTCATTTTATTTTAATATTTTATTTTTATTTTAGAATTAATTTTAATATAGTCTTCTAAATAAAGCTTTCAAAAAAGGAATTTTTGGACATTTCCACATTACTTTTATATCTTCTATAAACGAAGTTTCTTCATCCAGAAATCTAAAAATTAAAATTGGGTTTCCTTTTTTGAATAAAGCCGAAAACACTTTTGAACCTAAAGCATTATTTTTGAAGAGCACATCAATAAATAATAAATCATAAAACCAAAATTTATCTTTTTTGTTGAATTTTTTAAAATCATCATACTGCTGAAGAAATGTAACTAATGCTTTAGATTTTTTAGTCACATTTTTAAAGGTAAATCCTGTACTTGCTTTTGTCCATCCACCAGCTGAACCTATGTTTATACTGTTTTTTGTGTCGTGTTTCCAAAATTTATAGCATGTCATTGGAATATTTCCTTGTTCTTTTTCTACAATTTCATAATCCGTTATACCTAATTTTTCAATGTAATTGACAATCTCATCTTCATATTCTTCTTTTGTTAATACATCTTTGGAAAACAAAGTATATTCAAGCAAAGCCTCAGTTGTAGAAGTTGGTAAAACATACATAAATCGTGTATTTCCTTTTTGGGCAATAGAAAAATCCATGAAAGTAGCACAAGCAGGATTGAAAGCCTTTTCTTTAGATTTTATAAACCAACCAATAAAATGTTGTTGTAAAAGAGGATATTTGGTTTGATTTTTAACTATTTCAGGGTTAAAAATAGAATTAAATATTTTATCTGATGTAAATTCGTTTTGTGCTGTTTTTACAAGGCATTGGTTTCCAAAATCTTGAAAAGAAATTACTTTTTCATTTAGGAAAGTAATATTAGGATGTTTTGCAATTACGTCAAATATGAAATTATAAAAATCAATCCCTTTTATCATTTTGTACTGATAAGGTGTAATTTGAAGTTCTTTGGAGAATTTTTCATTTTTAAAAAGAGCTGTTTGCCATTTTTTAGATACAATAGTGTCAAAAAGAGCAGTATCATCCCAAAAACACCAAGTTCTATCGTTTGATTTCTTAACATCTAAGTCGATTAATAAAATGGTTTTATCTTGAAATTTTTCAGATAAAATCATCTGATAAACAGTCATTAATGCTGACAAACCTGAACCCGTAAATATGTAATTATAGTGTTTCACTTTTCAAAGATAAATTTTATATATTTAATTAAAAAAATTGAATGGATAAGATTACTTTCTTTTTACAGAAATTTATTTCATTAGACGAAGATGAATTAAATGCTTTCTCAGAATTATTAAAAAAGGAGAAAATTGATAAAGGTTCACAAATTATAAAAGCAGGTAAAAATACTAATAAGATTTATTTTGTAAATGAAGGTTTTCTTAAATATACAATGATTCAAGGTGAAAATGAAAAAGCAATTCATATTGCTTCGGAATTTGATTTAGTTACTGATTTTTTAAGTTTTTATTCTTCTCAACCAGCAATAAGTTCAGTCTATGCTATAACAGATTGTGAATTATTATCTATTACTAGAGAACAGTTAGAAATTCTTTACCAAAATTATAAAGTTTGGGAAAAATTTGTAAGATTAGTGGCTCAATTTGCGGTTTTAGATTTAATTATGGAGAAATTAAAATTTCAAACAAAAACTCCAAAAGAACGTTATTTAGAATTAATTGCAACAAAACCTACTATTTTGCAAGCTGTTAACTTAGGAATAATTGCTGAATGTTTAGGAATCACACAAGAATCATTAAGCAGAATAAGAGGAAGAATCTAGTGTTTTTGACTTTCGTCAAATTTTAAAAGAATTTACTTGATTATTTTTGTTCAATGAAAAGAATTTTGCTTCAAATTATAATTGCACTTTTATTTTTCCAAAGTTTTGGACAAAACATACTGTGTTTAGATGATCCTCCTTCTAACAATTTTATTGCTAAATCTCCATGGCCAATAATGCATCGCAATACATTTAGTCAGGCATCAACTTGCTTAAGAGCACCAGAAGTTTTTGATGAGTTAACGGTTAGGTATTGTCCAACACCTTTTAATAGAAGCGCAACTTGGTTATACTTTACAGAGCGTTATTCAAATGGGCAAAGAGCTATCTTAGGTTCTTCTTCTACTCATGTTTTTAAAGCAGTTGATGATGCTTTAGGACTTAGAGTGATTCAAAGTTTAAGAATTGATTTTAATGTTCTCGATTTTAGTTTTAATCATCTTTTATTGCGAAATAAAACTTGGATTTCTTATGATTATGACGACAATAACAATGTAAATAAAGTGTTCAAATACTCAGATCAGGATACTACAGATATTTACTCTCCTATTGTACTTTTAAACACATTAACACTACCTAACACTGTTTTGGGAAAAGCAGCTTTATTTAATGTTACACAAGATGGATGGATTGCATTTAATACAACTGGTGGAACTTTTGGAGTAATAAAACCCGATTTTTCAGAGGTTATAACGCTTAATTTACCTCTAGAAAATGGAGAAATAAGTTATCATAATAACTTTGCTGTAGATGAAGACAATTCAATTTATATTGTTACCACAAAAAAAATGATAAAATTAAAGTGGAATAACCCAAATATTACAATTGAGTGGACAGCACCTTATGATTTTGTTGGTAACGGCCCAACATCATTATTAGCAAAAGGAAGTGGAACAACTCCTACATTAATTGGATGGGGAGCTGGAAACGACAAGCTGGTTGTAGTTGCAGATGGACATAGTCCTAATAATATGGTTGCTTTTTGGAGAGATAATATTGTTCCCTCTGACTGGAATGGAATTGCGGGACAAGATATAAGAGTGGCAGGAATTAGAAATTTAACAGGATTTCAAAATTTAAATAATGGCTTCCAATCTATTGAAAATTCTATCTGTGCAAATGGTTATGAAATGGCGGTTGCACAATACAATGGATTTACATATTCATGTAATAATGCAAAAGGAGTTGTAAAATGTAAATGGGATACTGTTTTAAATTCGCTTGACTTAGTTTGGAATAATGCTAATCTTAATTTTAATAATGCGTTAACCTATTCAAGAGATTCAAATTTAGTGTATGGTAATGGTAAAGAGGCTGATTGTAATTATTATTTTTATGGATTAGACTGGAATACTGGTAACGTGGTAATTAGAAAACTATTAGGTAGCACAGAAGATTATAATGATCAAGGATGTAATATTTCTATAAATGACAATAATTCATTAGTAGAACCAACAGCAACAGGATTTATTCAAATTAAATATGATAATCCTTTGGGAATAGAAAGTCCATCAGTTACAAATCAAGAATTTTCAATTTTTCCAAATCCAGTTCAAAACATCTTAAATATTCAAGATACAAATAAGTATAAGAATATCGAAATATCACTTTTTAATAATTTAGGACAAAAGATATTACATAAAAAATTAAATAAAGATAAAAAGCAAATAGATTTATCACATATATTAGATGGGATTTATTCAATAAAAATTGAAGGAATAAACGAATTAAATACACCAATTAATTCATTTCAAAAAATTATTAAAACTAGCCAATAAAAGTTTTTAACCTAAGTTTTAAAATAAAA
>JAAURU010000121.1 GCA_012032075.1 Flavobacterium sp. | reverse complement strand
TAAGCTATTCAGATAGTGATTCTTTTCAGTTCTACGGTGGAAATGTAAAAGCTGAAAAATTAGTTTCTTTTAGAGCTGCCGATGATGATTATGATTTTACACAAGGTGTGCAAGCAAATTTTAGTAATAGTATTGCAATAAGACATCCTTATTCTAATGCTTTAGATCAACAATCAAGATGTATGGAAATTAAAGCATATAATTCTATTGAAAGATACGATGGTCAAGTAAATAAAACCAATGTTAATGCAACTAATTTGACACTTGTTAACACGGAAGATAATAACCAAGGTTTAATTAAAGAAGCTATTTTCATTTCAAATGAGGCTACTTTAAACTTTAATAATAGTGTAGTTTATGGGTTCAAAGATTTCTTAATGGTAAGTGAGCTTTCTTTAATTAACGAGTTTGAGAGATTCATAAAACTTAAAAATTTAGTAATTGCACATTGTAGTAATACTTTTTCAACTATGAAAGATGATACTATTAGAATGGATACAGCTACGATTTTTTCAAAAAACAATATCACAGTTTCAGATGGTGCAATAGGTGATCATTTTAAAAACACTGATGTTGCTTCTGCTCCAGATTTTAGATATTCTAAATTAGAAACAGTTACAAGTAGATTGGTGTTAAATAAAAATTAAAATATATTTTATAACCTAATAACAAAGCATCTTTTAATTAAGATGCTTTTTTTATTTCAAGTTTGTATCTTTGAAACCTAAAACTGCAATTAATTGATATCAAAATCTACCATAGAAAATGTATTTGAAACCGCTCGTGTTGAAGAAGTGGTTGGTGATTTTGTACAATTAAAACGTTCGGGAAGTAATTTAAAAGGATTAAGTCCTTTTGTAGATGAAAAGTCACCTTCTTTATGGTTTCACCTGTAAAACAAATTTGGAAAGATTTTTCTTCAGGTAAAGGTGGAAATGTAGTGACCTTTTTAATGGAACACGAACACTTTTCTTATCCTGAAGCTATCAAATATTTAGCGAAAAAGTACAATATTGAAATTGAAGAAACAGTTCAAACTAATGAAGATTTGGCTGTAGCGAATGAAAAAGAAAGTATGTACTTAGTTTCTGAGTTTGCCAATAAATATTTGCATAACACCTTATTAAATACCGAAGAAGGGAAAGCTATTGGATTCACTTACTTTAAAGAACGAGGTTTTACAAATGAAACTATCTCAAAATTCAGTTTAGGGTATTCTCCTAATTCTTGGGATGCTTTTACTATGGAAGCATTAGGGAAAGGTTATAAATTAGAATACCTAGAAAAAACTGGACTTACCATTGTTAAAGAGGATAAGCAGTTTGATCGTTTTAAGGGTAGGGTTATGTTTCCTATTCAAAGTATAAGTGGTCGTGTCTTAGGTTTTGGAGGTCGCATTTTAACCAATGACAAAAAAGCAGCTAAATATGTCAATTCTCCAGAGAGTGAAATATACCATAAAAGTAAAGTACTTTACGGAATTTTCCATGCGAAACAAGCCATAGCAAAACAAGATAACTGCTATTTGGTTGAAGGATATACCGATGTGATTCAATTTCATCAAGCTGGAATTGAAAACGTTGTTGCATCTTCTGGAACTGCTTTAACTCCTGATCAAATTCGTTTAATAAGTAGGTTAACTAAAAACATAACGGTGCTTTTTGATGGTGATGCAGCTGGACTTCGTGCTTCTATTCGAGGAATTGATTTAATCTTAGAAGCTGGAATGAATGTAAGAGTGTGTGCTTTTCCAGATGGTGAAGATCCAGATAGTTTTGCTAAGAAAACACCTTATGATGAATTGGTGAAATTTTTAGAACAAAATGCCAAAGATTTCATTCAATTCAAAGCTTCGTTATTAATGAATGAAGCAAAAAATGATCCTATAAAGAAAGCCGATTTAATAAGAGATATGGTAGTAAGTATCTCAAAAATTCCCGATAGAATTAAACAAGAAGTCTATCTACAAGAATGTTCACGAATAATGGATATTTCAGAAGATGTGTTGTTTAATACTTTGGCACAATTGGATAAAAAAGAACTTTCCGATTCTAATAAAAAATTTAAAGAAGAACAAAAAGCATTTCAAGTTCATAAAAATGATGAGGTTGTTACCAATGCTAAAATTGATATTCAAGACGAATTAGAACGAAAGATAATAGAAATCTTATTGTTGTATGGAAATGTAGAAGAAGAGTTTGAAGATGTTTTGATTAAAGCAAATGACGAAGGAGAGCTTATTGAAGTAAAAGAAATGAATAGTTATAAAGTATATAATCGAATTTTTCTTAGTTTACAAGAAGACGAAATTGAACTAGCAAATTCAGTTTTCCAATCAATATATTCAGATATAATAAATTATTATAATCAAATTGAAAGTTTTGAAATAGAAGAGTATCTAAAGCAAATTAATCCAGAAATCGCAAACGAAGTAACTTCTATTTTAATGAATGAAGAACGAGAAGTTTTACACAATTGGGAATCCCAACAAATAATCGTTAAACTAAAAGATAAAACTATTGCTCAATATGTTACCGAAACAATCTTAACGTTAAGATGGTATTGGGTAAACAAAATTATTGAAGAACTAAAACAAGACATAACTACAAAAAATAGCGATGATAATTCAGAAACCTTATCCATGGTAATGGATTATTTAGGACTAACTAATATGTTTTCGAAAAAGCTAGGTCGTGTAATGAGTAGGTATTCTTAGATGATTTCTAAACTCTTTGCTTTACTTAATAAATCAACAAGATTTGTAACGTTCAGCTTAGCTAATAAACGAAGCTTGTATGTGCTAATAGTTTTTTTCATCAAGGTTAAGAATTTCGGCTACTTCTTTATTCTTTTTGCCTTCATTCAAATATCTAAGTACTTCAACTTCTCTAGTAGATAATTTTTTGAATAATCTATCTTTTTTCCCTTTACTTAAATGTTCAATGCTTCTTTTTACATCTTCACTAAAAATCACAACACCTTGATATACTTTAATAATAGCATTTTCAAGTTCTTTTAATGGAACTGTTTTTAGTAAATAGCCAGAAACACCTGCTTTTATTGCTGTAGGAGCATACATTTTTTCTGAAACTGAAGTAAATAGTATAAATTTTGTGCTAGGAAATTCTTTAAGCAGTTCTTTTATATTTTTAATTCCTGAAACACCATCAAGCTCAATATCTAGTAAAGCTATATCTACTAGTTTATTTTGAATAGTATTAGTAAGGTCTTTTAAGTTAGAAACAGTACTAACTACATCTATATTTGAATTTACTTCAAAGTAAGACTTTATTCCATGTATAACTACCGGATGATTATCTGCAATACAAATTTTTATCATGGTCTTAGAGATTTGGTTTTAAAACAGTGAACTAAAACCAAAGTTAATAAAAAAAAATGTAAATACTTGTTAATTAGGAGCTAAAGTATGTGTTTTATTTATATTCAGCTGGAATAATACATACTGGAATAGGATTCATTTTGTGTTGATTGGCTTTATTGAGTCGTTTGTATATTGCAAAAACTTCTGCTTCTCTACTAGAAAAATCAGCGCTAGTTTTTCCTTTTTCAGCTTCTTTCATTGCCCATTCTAGTTCATCATAATTAGCTCCTATTTGGTCTTCATCACTTCGATCATCACCAAATAAACCATCAGTAGGCTTTGCTTTTATAATGCTTTCGGGAACATTTAAGAATTTAGCCAACTCGCGAACTTCGCTCTTCATTAAATCGGCAATAGGACTCAAATCAACACCTCCATCTCCATATTTGGTATAAAAACCCACTCCAAAATCTTCTACTTTATTTCCTGTTCCTGTAACTAATAAACCATGGATGCCTGCAAAATAATATAGAGTAGTCATTCTTAATCTAGCTCTAGTGTTTGCTAATGATAAATGTAATAAACTTTCATTTTCGCTTGTAGAGACTTGCTTTTGAAAGGTATCAAAAACGGGAGTCAAATCGGCTCTTTCACTACTAACGTTTTGAAAAGCGTTTTTTCAATTGTTCAATATGTTCATTTGCTCTAGAAACGTGACTTTCTGCTTGATGAATAGGCATTTCTACACAAAGTGTAAGCAAACCAGTTTGTGCACAAGCGAAGAGGTTAATGCACTGTCTATTCCACCAGAAATCCCTACAACAAAACCTTTTACTTTTGCGTTTGTAGCATAGTCAAGTAACCATTTTATAATATATTGATTAATTTTTTCGGCATTAAAGGTATTAGAATTTGTCATTTTTTATGAGAATTTAATTTGCTAAACAGTATATTTGCACTTTAAATTTATAGTAATAAATTTTTTATAAAAATATGGAATTACCCCTTAAAAAACAATAAATTGACATACATGAAAAAGATTTTTGCGGTTTCAATTTTTATTGTATTATTTTCTTGTAAAAAAGAAAATAAAATTGAAGAAAAAGTTGCTGAAATTCCAGTTACATTCAACATAGAACGTTTTGATCAGTTGTTTTACGAATCAAAACCAAGCGATTTGCCTAATATTAAAGCTAAATATCCTTTTTTATTTCCTGAGCAATATCAAGATTCAATTTGGTTAAATAAAATTAGCGACCCTTTGTTACAAGAATTATATACAGAAGTAAATAAGAAATATCCTAAATTGAATAAACTTGAAAATGAGCTTGAAAGTTTTCTCAAACATGTTCAATACTATTATCCTGAATATAAAACACCAAGAGTTATAACAGTAATTAGTGAAGTTGATTTAGAGGCAAAAGCAATTTATAGTAATCCATTTGTTTTCATATCATTAGATTGTTATTTAGGAAAAGACCATCCGTTTTATGCTGATTTTACAGAATATCAAAGAATTACTTTAGAAGAAAATCAAATTTTACCCGATTTAGTAGCTAGCTTTTCTGCAGATAAAATTGCAAAAATTTCAGATAGAAGCTTACTTTCTTTAATGATTTATCATGGTAAAGAATTGTATATGAAAGACAAATTAATTCCTGATTATTCAGATGCTGCAAAAATTGCCTATACTCAAGAGCAAATAAAATGGTGTCAAGAAAATGAGTACCAAATGTGGAGTTACTTTATAGAAAACAATTTATTGTATGATGCCAATGTGAAAAATGAATTCCGATTTATAAATGAAGCTCCGTTTTCTAAGTTTTATTTAGAAATAGATAATGAATCTCCTGGACGTGTAGGGCAATGGCTTGGTTGGCAAATTGTAAGAAGTTATATGGAAAATAATGATGTGTCTTTACAAGATTTATTAGTTACAGATGCAAAAACTATTTTTGAACGATCAAAATATAAACCTAATAAATAATGGCAAATACAACCTCTGAAATTAAATTCTTAGTAGAATTAGACGACAATAGAATTCCTGAAAAATTAACTTGGTCTGCACAAGATGGTGGTGTCGATAATGAAGAAGCAAAAGCCATGATGGTTTCTTTATGGGATGCAAAAGCGAAGGAAACATTGCGCATTGATTTATGGACAAAAGATATGCCTGTAGATGAAATGAAGTTGTTTTTTCATCAAACTTTAGTAGCTATGTCAGATACTTTTGAACGTGCAACAAACGATGAAAAAATGACAGCAACAATGAAAGATTTTTGCGATTATTTTGCAGAGAAATTAGAGTTGAAGTAAGGTTAAAACCCGCTATTCTCTTTAAAGAATTGTTGGTTTATATCATCAATAAAGATTAGTAATTCCTCTTTTCCAATAGCTTCTGATGAAGATGTTATGAAGTGTTGAGGCATTTCTTCCCAGCCATTAGCTAAAACTTTTTTCTTGTAAGCTGCTACATTTTTTTGTGCAACAACTTTTCCTATTTTATCGGCTTTGGTAAAAATAATACAAAAAGGAACACCGGATTCTCCTAAATAGTTGATGAATTCTAAATCAATTTTTTGTGCTTCTAAACGAATATCAATTAAGACAAAAGCACAAACCAGTTGTTGTCTTGTTTCGAAATAATCAGTAATAAATTGTTGGAAAACTTCTTTTGTTTTTTTAGAAACTCTAGCATAACCATATCCTGGTAAATCTACTAAATACCAATTTTGGTTTATCTTAAAATGATTAATTAGTTGTGTTTTTCCTGGTTTTCCAGAAGTTTTTGCTAAATTTTTATGATTGGTAAGCATGTTAATAAGCGAAGATTTCCCTACGTTGGATCTTCCAATAAAAGCATATTCTGGTAAAGGCTCATTAGGACATTTACTCACATCAGAATTACTAACAATAAATTCAGCACTTATAATTTTCATTTTTTAAACTAAAATTCCCCAAAAGGGGAAAATTTATATTTCATTTTTAACTAACCAATGGTAAAGTATGTCGTTAAACTCATCTGGATGTTCCATCATTGCTGCATGACCACATTTGTCAATCCAAAACAAATCAGAATTAGGTAATAATTTATTAAAATCTTCCGCAACTTCTGGTGGTGTTACTTTATCATTTTTTCCCCAAATTATACAGGTAGGGGTTTTCATGTTAGGTAAATCTTTAGCCATATTATGACGAATAGCACTTTTTGCAATGGTTAATGTTTTGATTAGTTTTATTCTGTCATTTACTGTAGCAAAAACTTCATCGACAATTTCTTTGGTAGCTACTTTTGGGTCATAAAATACATCCTCACTTTTCTTTTTAATATATTCATAATCACCTCTTTTAGGGTAGCTTTCACCCATACCACTTTCATATAAGCCAGAACTTCCAGTGATTACTAAACCTTTCATTAGTTCTGGATACATTTTTGCATGATACAAAGCAATGTGACCGCCTAATGAATTTCCTAGTAAAATAACTTTATCAAATCCTTTATGAACAATAAAATCTTTAACAAACCTTGAAAAAGCTTTTACATTAGTTTTCAAAATATTTTGTGTATATAATGGTAATTCAGGAATAACTACTTTATATCCTTTGTGAGGAAAAAATTCAGCAACTGCTTCAAAGTTACTTAAACCGCCCATTAATCCATGTAATACAATTATTGGTGTGCCTTCTCCAGATTCAAAATAAGTGTACTTCTTTTCTTTCTTTAACATATAATGAATTTCAAATTTATTTCTGAAATTTTCACAAATATAAGATTTTATACAGGAATATAAAGCAATTAAAAAAAAACTATTGAAAGCAAAAATTGTAATAGATTTTTTTGTCATAAAACTTTAGTTTTCAACAGTTTCTATTACAAACAAGCGTTTTGTGTCTCTTCTGAAATTAAATTATCTCTTTTATTTCTGTATGCTAAAAAACCGGTTAAGCGTTTATTTGGTTCATAGCTATTGGTTTTTTGACATTTTTTTCTGTTTTAGATTGAAAAACTTATTAACAAAGTGGTAGTTTGTGGTAAAAAGTGGTAAAAAATTTTTAAATTTGTCCATATTCTAATAAAAATCAGCTTTTTGGATGCGTTAATTGGAACATATGAATGTAAGGCAGATGTCAAAGGAAGAGTAATGCTTCCTACTTCTCTAAAGAAACAATTAGGTTCTTTGGAGGATGGTTTTGTGTTGAAACGTTCTGTTTTTCAGCCGTGTTTGGAATTATATTCAATGAAAGAATGGAATAAAATGATGCAGAAAATTAATAAGTTGAATCGTTTTGTAAAAAAGAACAATGATTTTATTAGAAGATTTACTGCAGGTGTCAAAATGGTTGAAATTGATGCAACAGGACGACTTCTAATTCCAAAGGATTTAGTGGTTTTTGCTCAAATTGATAAAGATATAGTATTGTCATCGGCTGTTAGTATTATTGAGATTTGGGACAAGAATCTGTATGAGGATGCAATTGATAATGCTACAGATGATTTTGCCGATTTAGCCGAAGAAGTAATGGGTAATTTAATTGATGATGAAGATGGAATATCATAATCCGGTTTTATTAAAAGAAACGGTTGACGGTTTAAATATAAAACCAAACGGAGTTTATGTAGATGTAACCTTTGGAGGAGGTGGTCATTCTAAAGAAATTTTAGCTCGATTAGGAGAAAAAGGAAAATTAATTGCTTTCGATCAAGATTTAGATGCTCTAAAGAATGCTTTAGATGATGAAAGATTTTTATTAATTAATGAGAATTTTAGAAACATTAAAAGATTTTTAAGATTTCACGGAATTAAAAAAGTAGATGGTATTCTAGCTGATTTAGGAGTTTCTTCTCATCAATTTGATGTGGCTGAAAGAGGTTTTTCAACCCGTTTTGATGCAGAATTAGATATGCGAATGAATCAAAAAGGAGCATTAAGTGCTTACCATGTTATTAATGATTATGATGAGCAAGAAATAAAACGGGTTCTTTTTGATTATGGAGAATTAAAAAATGCAGCAGCAATGGCAAATGTTATTGTTGGTGCTAGAAAAGACAAACAAATAAGAGATTCAGAACATTTAAAGCAAGTGTTAGAGAAATTTTTACCAGGGCATAAGAGTAATAAAATATTGGCACAAATTTATCAAGCCATTCGAATAGAGGTAAATCAAGAGATGGAAGTTTTAAAAGAATTTTTAGAACAGTCATTAGAGATACTCGAAATAGGAGGGCGATTAAGTGTTATTTCTTATCATTCTTTAGAAGACAGATTGGTAAAAAGATTTATGAAAAACGGAATGTTTGAAGGAGAACCAGAACGTGATTTCTTCGGAAATTTTGAAGTGCCTTTTAAAACTATTGGTAAACTTATAATTCCTTCTAATGAAGAGATTAAAATAAACAATAGAGCTAGAAGTGCAAAATTGAGAATAGCAGAAAAGAAATAGAAAGTATCTATGAAAAACAGTGTTTACAGTTTATTGAAAGCGAAATTTCTGGTAAGCGATGATGCTTTAAAGAACTGGAAATTTATTGTTTTCCTAATTCTGTTAGCAATGATTATGATTGCAAACAATCATAGATATGATGCAAAAAATTATAAAATTACTGAGTTAACAATCAAAGTGAAAGAGCTTCGTTCTGAATTTGTAGATAGACGTTCAGAGTTAATGAAACTCAAAATGGAATCGGTTGTAGCAAAAAAAATGGAAGCTAGAGGAGTTGTTCCATCAAGTGTTCCACCAACAAAAATTATTGTAAAAACAAAAAAAGAAGAAAAAAAGAGTTTATAGATAAATTAAAAATATGGCAGTAAAAGAAAAAAATAGT
>JAAURU010000120.1 GCA_012032075.1 Flavobacterium sp. | reverse complement strand
TTTTTATTTAACGTCTTTCAATTTTTGCGAATTCTCAAGGAATTTAGCAGTTTTTACAAAATTCTTTCACTTTCTCTCTTCATTTATTTTTACTTGCTAAAAGATAATTATGATATCGTCTTTAGTTCTGTTTTTTCTTTTTTAATGCTTCTTCTAGTTTTTGTAAATTATCCATAATTGATAGATTTTATACAAAGTTACATTTTTTATTTAAAAAAAAGCCGCTACTAATAAAAGTAACGGCTTTATATTGATTAGTAATTAATCATTATTTTTTGTGTCTTGGTTCGCTAGAAACAGTTAATTTGTGTCTGCCTTTAGCTCTACGACGAGCAAGCACTTTTCTTCCGTTTGCAGAAGCCATTCTATCCATGAAACCGTGCTTGTTTCTTCTTTTTCTCTTTGATGGTTGAAATGTTCTCTTACTCATTGCTTGTATTTTTAAAATCTATAAATAAATCGAATTTTTAACTCAAGGTTTACCTTCCTGTAAAACCGAGTGCAAATATACAAAGTCTTTTTTCAATAGCAAGCACTTTTTTAAAAATATTTTTAATTGATTTTATTACCTTTGCAACACTTAAAAAAATAATTATGTTTAATAAAAATATCAAATTAGTTTTAGCTGGATTAATTATTGCTTTTGCCATTTATCAATTTACTGAAAGTAATATAGGAAATGGTATATTCCTTATTTTATTATCGACCATTTTTATCTTCTTGTATTTTAAAAATGAGATGATATTATTAGCTTTTTTAAAATTGAGAAAGCAAGATATGGATGGTGCTAAAAAATGGTTGGATAAAATTAAGCATCCTGAAGGTGCTTTAGTAAGAAAACAACAAGGTTATTATAATTACTTAAACGGTATTATGGTTTCCCAAACGAATTTGAATCAAGCGGAAAAATTTTTCAAGAAAGCAGTCGAATTAGGTTTATCTATGAATCAAGATTTGGCTCTTGCCAAATTACAACTAGCAGGAATAGCTATGACCAGAAGACGCAAAATTGAAGCAAACAACTTATTAACCGAAGCTAAAAAGTTAGACAAGCACGGTATGTTAAAAGATCAAATAAAAATGATGAAAGATCAAATGAAGAAGATCTAATTATTCTTTTCTTATTTATAATAGTAAAAAAAGCACTCGATGAGTGCCTTTTTTTGTATGCATCTTTGTCAAATATTATACAACCGTCACTTACTCAACAACATTTTTCCTGCTACAAATAATAAAATAACTCCAAATACTTTTTTTAGCATTTTTTGGTCTAATGAAATAGCAATTTTACTTCCTATAAAACCACCAAGAACAAAGAAAACCGCAATTACAGCTGCATATTTCCAGTCTAAATGTCCGTCTTTGTGGTAATTGTAAGCTGCCAATAATGTAACTGGAACAGCTAAAACCGCTAAACTTGTTCCTTGCGCTTGATGTTGGCTATATCCAAAAAGAAAATCAACAACGGAACCATTACAATGCCTCCTCCTACTCCAACTAATCCGCTTAAAATTCCTGCTAATATTCCTATTAGAACCAGTGATAAAATGGTATTGATTGTCATTTTTGGCATTTATTTTTTAGTATAACCAGCTGTAGGAATTTCAATTTGATATACTTTTTTAGACTTATTTGGTAACGATTTATCTCGTAACCAAGGATTATGAATTTTTAAAATCTTATAGTTAATCCCTTGTGTAATTGCAAAACTTGCTAAATCATTAATAGTAGAATCTATCTCAATTTTCTTTACAGGTATTTCAGAATATAAAGCATGTTCTGGAATTTCAAATCCATATTTTTGTGGATTTTTCATAATTTCTTTCAAAGCAAGAATTCGATACACATAACGAGCTGTTTCTTCTGTAAGTAAAACATCATAATAACTATTCACCTTTTGAGCGTCTAATTGTCTTTGTACTCCAGCCATTCCACCATTATAAGAAGCAGCTGCCAATGTCCAATTTCCAAATTTAGTATAAGCATCTTTTAAATAAGAGCAAGCAGCTTCAGTTGATTTTTCTAAATCATAGCGCTCATCAACATAGTCAGTAACTTCCATACCTTTTTCTTTAGCTGTTGTAGGCATAAATTGCCAAACACCTCTAGCTCCTGCTGGAGAAACAGCATTTACTAAACTACTTTCTATAACTGCTAAGTATTTAAAATCGTCTGGAATTCCATTTTTTCTAAAATAGGTTCAATTATAGGAAACACCTTATTAGCTCTTTTAATTACTAATGTTGTATTGGTATGGTAATTAATATTGGTAACCATTTCTCTATCAATACGCTCTTGAACATCAGCCATAAATGTTGGCACTTCTTCTTGTGCAAAGTTCATTTGAGCAGGATAGTCAACATGTGCAATTTGTTCCACATTAGTTTTTGTAGCATAAATAAACAATCCACTAACTGCAATAACAGAGCAAATTAATGCAATCCTTTTAAAAACATCTTTCTTCATAATTTATTTCTTTTCGGTTCCATTTATAATTTTTGGCAAATTTTCATTCAACCATTTGTATTTGTTAATAATCATAATATGAGTTCCTCCTTTAATTATGATTGCATTTTTTATATTTTGAATTGGAAAAACAGCATCAGCATCTCCATGAATATGAATAATATCTTCATCTGGTTTAATTCTTGACCACAAAATAACACTTTCAATAGCCCAATCCAAATATTTTTTATCTCTAACACTTAAATATTTCTCATACAGCTTTAATCTACTGGAAATAATATTATCCCCAAAAGCATATTTCACTAATGTTTCCACATTAGCTAACAAACTAGTTGGAATCAACTTATATGCCAAAGTATTCTTTGCTATTTTCATTCGACTTGGCATTTCCTTATTTGTTTTTACACTTGAAATAATTATAGTTTTAAACGTTGGGATTAACAATTTCATTTCTTGTACTAAAATACCTCCAAAAGAAACTCCTATTAAAACAGGATTTTTATGTTTTATTTCTTTTGTCATTCGTAAAGCATATTCCTGTAAAGTCTCTTTTGCTTTTGGTACAAACCACTCTAAAAAAAACATTTCATAATCTTCATCAGGCAATTTTATATTTTCAAAAATAATTGGACTAGCTGCTAGTCCTGGCATAAAATAAACGGGTATTTTTGACATCACTAAAATAAGTTAAGCATAACTTGCATAAAAGTACTATAAATCTTTATTATTCTATAACTATAATTAAATTAATTTGTCTTTTATTTTATAACATAAAAAGGGCTAAACGTTAAAATAATTTGAAATTGATGGTTAATTGATTAACTTTGTAACTAATCTTTTTAACATCTAATTAAAAATTTAATTTATTTGTTAAATATAAAAAATGCATTAGCCGATGGAAGTTAAAGACAATGAATTGTTAAGACAATTTGAAATTATGACTGAGGAAGGTTTAGTATCTATCGAATATTCACTACAAGAACGGAAGATATTTTTAACTAAATTTTGCGAAAATGATAATAATGATGAAGAAATGCATCAAGAATTTATCAAAAATGTTTTAGCTATTGCCGAAGAAAGAAATTTAAAAGTGGTTCCTACTCATATTAAACTTATTAAATTCTTCAGGAAAAATAGAAAATACCAAGAAATGCTACCTCCAGGAATTAAGTATTATAATTTTTACTTTTTAACGCTCTAAATATTTAGAGCGTTTTTTATACTACATATCTCAGAAAAAAACACAATTTCTTTATTTAACTTATAAAACACTGAATTACTGAAAGTTAAATTAATATTGAAACTCCACAATAAAAAGATAACTATTCCGTTAAACTATCAGAACAAACAAACAAACAAACAAAACAATGAAAAAGAACTTTATTTTTTCGTTGCTACTTATTGTTTTATTTAAAGTAAACAATTCAGTAGCGCAGTGTAGTCCGTTGTATGAAGAAAGTAACGGGAAACTAATTATCGAAGCTGAAAACTTGGGCACTACAGGCTCTTGGTCAAAATTAACAACTACTTCTGGTTTTACTGGATCAAGTTACATCTCTTGGCAAGGTGCAGACAGTTTCAATAATCCTAATCAAGGTGTTACCAATTTACAATTCAGAATTACAACTCCAGGAAAATATCTGTTTCAATGGAGAACAAAAGTAGGTGAAGGAACTAGTCCTACCGATTTTAATGACACATGGCTTAAATTCCCTGATGCAAGTAGCTTTTATGGACAAAAAGACAATACAACAGCAAAAGTATATCCAACAGGAAGCGGATTAAGTCCAAATCCAAATGGAGCTGGAGCAAATGGTTTTTTTAAAGTATATTCTACTGGAACTACAAACTGGACTTGGGCATCGAAAGTAAGTGATAACGATGCACATGATGTATATGTAGAATTCAACTCAGCTGGAGTTTATACTTTACAAATTGCTGCAAGATCTAAAAATCATTTGATAGATAGAATTACTTTAAGTAGAACTGGAGATGCAACTGCGTTAACACTACAAGAAACTAAGTGTTCCTCTACTTCAAACCCAAATCCTGTAAACATACCAGATGGTCAGGTAAATGTTTTAGGAGAATTAAAAAAATGGCACAAAGTTACACTTGCAATGGGTGGCCCTTTTTCTTCTGAAACAGCTAACCCTAATCCTGCGATGGATTATAAATTAACTGGTATTTTCACTAATGGAAGTCAAACATTCACCGTTCCTGGTTATTTTGCAGCCGATGGTGATGCTGGGAATTCGAGTGCAACATCTGGTAATGTTTGGAAAATTCACTTTACTCCACCATCTACTGGAACTTGGAACTACACTATACGCTTAAGAAGTGGTTCAAAAGTTGCTATTAATAGTAATATTACTGCTGGAACTGCTGTAACTCCTTTAGATGGAAAAACAGGATCATTCACAATTGCTGAAACAAATAAAACAGGGCGTGATTTAAGAGCTAAAGGGCGTTTACAATATGTAGGCGAACACCATTAAAGTTTGCTGAAAAAGGAGAATGGTTCTTAAAAGCTGGTCCAGATTCTCCTGAAAATTTATTTGTTTATGAAGATTTTGACAATACTCCTAATGAAGGTAATAGAAGAAAATCTTATGCTCCACATGCTCAAGATTATACAATGGTGATCCTTCATGGAAAAACGGAAAAGGAACTGAGTTAATTGGAGCCATAAACTATTTGGCATCAAAAGGATTAAACACCATTCTTTTCTTACCATGAACATTACTGGTGATGATAAAAATGTTTATCCTTATCTTACCAATTCCAATTTCCAACAATTTGATTGCTCTAAATTAGATCAATGGGAAATCGTTATGGAACATGCTGAAAAAAAAGGAATGCATTTACATTTTAAAACGCAAGAAACGGAAAACGAATTGCTTTTAGACAATGGAAATTTAGGTGATAATCGCAAATTATATTACAGACAATTAATTGCTCGTTTTGGACATCATTTAGCATTAAACTGGAATTTAGGAGAAGAAAATGCCGATCAAACTGATGCACAAAGAAAAGATATGGCACAATATTTTTATGATAATGACCCTTATAGAAGCCATATTGTAATTCATACTTTTCCAAATCAATATAATTTGATATACACACCGCTTTTAGGAACAATTCTAAATTAACAGGAACATCTATACAAACAGGTTGGAATAATGTTCATACAGTAACCAAAGATTGGGTTGTAAAATCAGCAAATGCTGGAAAAAAATGGGTTGTTGCAAATGACGAACAAGGTTCTGCACAAATAGGTGTTCCAGAAGATGCTTACACTGGAACTCCAAATAAAATGATATTAGACAACAAACTTTATGGGGTAACATCATGTCTGGTGGAGCAGGTGTTGAATATTATTTTGGTTACCAAAGACCAGATAGCGATTTATCTCTTCAAAATTTCAGATCAAGAGATCAAAGTTGGAACTATTGCAAAATAGCTTTAGATTTCTTTAATCAATATGTTCCTTTTTGGGAAATGAGTAATGCTGATAATATTACAACTGGAACAAATAGTTATACATTGGCAAAAACTGGTCAAGTATATGTAGTTTATCTTAGAAATGGTGGTGGTGCAAGTGTAAACTTACCTTCTGGAAACTATACTGTAAAATGGTACAACCCTAGAAGTGGTGGTGCTTTACAAAATGGAAATGTAACTTCTGTTTCAGGTGGAGGCACAAAATCAATAGGTAATGCTCCCGATTCTAATGACTGGGTTGCATTAATACGTAATACAAATTTCACGCACACAGGTAATCCAAGTACAGGAAACAACACTATTGCTGTAACTAGTGTAAGTGTAAGCCCAACGAGTGCTACTCTAAATGGAGCAGGAACAACTAGAACTTTACAAGCTACAATTAATCCTACAAATGCAACAAATCAAAATGTTACTTGGACATCTAGTAATACTGCTGTTGCTACTGTGAATTCAAATGGTTCAGTTACGGCTGTAGCCAATGGAACTGCAACTATAACAGTTACTACTCAAGACGGAAACAAAACAGCTACTTCTCAAATTACCGTTTCAATTCCTACTGTAGGTCAAAGTGCTTATCCATCAGGAACACCTCATCCTATTCCTGGAACGGTAGAGTCTGAAAATTACGATACTGGTGGTCAAGGTGTAGCTTATAACGATACTGATTCAGCTAATAGAGGAAATGAATACAGAACAACAGAAGCAGTTGATGTTCAAACATGCAGTGAAGGTGGATTTAATGTTGGTTGGATCCAAAATGGTGAATGGTTAGAATATACTGTAAATGTAGCTCGTGCTGGAAATTACAAAATAGATATTCGCTATGCAGCACTTTCAAGTACTGGAAATATTCATGTTGATTTTAATGGTGCCAATGTGTCACAAGGAATTAGTTTAGCACCTACAGGAGCTTGGCAAACTTATACGACAGTAAGCAAAACAGTTACCTTAAATGCTGGAACACAAGTAATGAGAGTTACTATTGATGCTGGAGGTATCAATTTGAATAAAGTAACTTTTACTGAAATTGTTCCTGTTAGTCAAACTTATACACTTAGTCCAATTCAAGATGCTTATTTAGAAGGAGGTACAAGGTTTAATTCTGAAGATTTAAGAGTAGAATCTGGAAGAAGAGTAAGTTATTTACAATTTGATTTGAGTGGAATTTCAGGAACAATAACTGAAGCTTCTCTTAAATTAGGAGTAAGTTCAGATCCTGGAAATGGGACAATTATAGTTAATAAAGGAAATACAAACAACTGGACAGAAAATAATATTACAACTTCAAACGCTCCATCAAGTGGTGTTTTATTAGGAAGTTTGAATACAACCTACAATTCTGGACAATCCTATATTTGGACACTAACTCCTGCTTCTATTTCAAGTGGAGCAATTTTAAGTCTTGTAATTATACATACTGCTGGAAATGATGTTTCTTTTGCATCAGATGAAAATACAACTACTGCTTTAAGACCTATTTTAACTATTAAAGCAAGCTCAAATTCAGCAAAAGCGGTTCAAAGTCTTTTTGACATGTATCCAAATCCTGCTTTGAATGATAACACCATCACGGTAGCATTGAAAGATGGTAAAGAAGGCACAGTTACTGTAACAAATATGTCTGGAAAAGTTATTTTAGAAGCTTCATCGTTAAATAATGAATTTAAAATTGATACTAGTAAATTAAGAGAAAAAGGTATCTACTTCATTACTATACAAAGTGAAAATAAAATAGACACACAAAAATTAATCGTAAATTAAGACCCTTTCTGCAACCAAATCAGAATTGAAATAAACAAAGCACCTTTAAGTAGGTGCTTTGTTGTTTTATGATAAATGTATAATCTATTTTATTTCCTTAATGCCTTTGGTAAAAATCCATTTCATAAAAATCTTTTCACCATCATTTGTTTTTATATATTGAAACTTAGGTGACAATAATATTGAAACCATAAAAGCAGTACCAGCTATCCAAAACCCTGTTAAATTGGTGAAATTTATAATGATAAAATAAGTTGGTAGATAAAAAGCTGAAAATCCAAAAAGATTATAAAAAAAGGCTTTGGTTTTTTTTGACATAGCTATATAATTTTAATCGTTATCAGTTTGAAATTTTGTTCGTTTGCTTCCTGCATACATTTCATATTTAGCAAATCGAGCTTCTAATTTTCCATTGAATAATTTAATTTTTCTACTTGGTCGTAATCCAACAAATTTCAATGCATCTATATTAGCCGTAATAAACCAAGCACTAGTATTTGGATACTTTTGCTTCATAGTATCACCTATTTCCCTATAAAAACGCTCCATTTCAATATCTAAACGTTCTCCATAAGGAGGATTGAAAACCATATGCAAAGGTCCTTCAGTTATTTTTTCCGATTCAAAGAAATTCGCTTGACGAATGGTAATATACTCCTCTAAATTTGCATTATGAATATTATCTTTGGCTTTTGCCACAGCGCTTGGAGCTTTATCATAACCTGTAATTGTATAATGAAACTCACGCGTTTTCTTTAATAAAGATTCTAATACTTTATCGAACAATTCACTGTCCCAATCTTTCCATTTTTCGAAAGCAAATTCTTTACGGTTAATATTCGCTGGAATATTACAAGCAATCATTGCCGCTTCTGCTAAAATTGTGCCACTACCACACATTGGATCTAAAAAGTGAGTTGTTCCATCCCAACCTGAAAGCAATAACATTCCTGCTGCCAAAACTTCATTTATAGGTGCGATATTGGTAGCCGTTTTATAACCTCTTCTGTGTAACGATTCTCCTGAACTATCAAAAGAAACTGTTACCATATCTCTATCTATATGAATATGAATCTTTACATCTGGAAAATCTTTATCAATATCTGGTCGCTTTCCAGTTTTATCTCTAAATTGGTCAACAATAGCATCTTTTGTTTTTAATGCGACAAACTGACTATGATTAAAATGATCGGAATGCAACGTAGTATCTACAACAAAGGTTTGGTGTTCCGTCAAATAATCAGACCAATCTATTTTTTGAATACCGTCATACAAACTTTTATCATTAAATGCTTTGAAAGTCTTAATTGGTTTTAAAATTTTTAAAGCTGTTCGCAACGCTAAATTGGCTTTGTACATAAACCCTTTATCACCTACAAAATTAACCACACGAACACCTTGCTCTACATTTTGAGCTCCTAACTGAGTTAAT
>JAAURU010000119.1 GCA_012032075.1 Flavobacterium sp. | reverse complement strand
GGATAGGTGTTGCTTCACTAGTCATATTATTTTCGTTATGCATAACACCATCCATATTATTTCCCAATTAGGGTCTAATATTTCTTTTGAAACTTCAATACCATCTTTGTATGCTTTTTTTACAGAAATTGCAGACCAATTAAACGCTACTGTATGATTACCATCCATATTTTCTTTTACATAGAAACCATCTCTTGTAATATTTTCAATATAAATCCCGTTAGTATTTCCTTTTGCGGTAATGGTTATATTCAAATTTTCATCGGATAAATCTGCTAGTTGAGTAAATGCTTTATCAAAAACTACATATCCTTTTCCATTTGTTAATTGTCCCTTTCCTCTTGTAGTTATATCGACTGTGGTTGACGTTGCGACATAGCTAATTACTTTATTATTATCAATAGTTTCAATTTGAGTTATAGGTTTATTTGTAAAGGTGTTTCCCATAATATAGGCTCCAAATGTTTCTCCTTTTGAAACAAAACCATATTGTTCTCCTTTAATATATCCACCCATAACTCCTCCTATTGCACCTATACCAATTCCTGCATTTGGAGTGGTTCCAGGACTTGAATTATTTCCTGCCATTCTTCCAGTTCCAGTTCCTAAGGCTGATGTTGAATAAACCCCAAAATTATTATTTGCACTATTCTTATAGCCAAGAATTCCAAAAACCCCAGTAACACCAACACCAATAGTACCACCAGATCGTCTTTGAATTTGGGCTCCTGCAACTCCAGAATCTATTAATGATTCTCCCATTATTCCAAAATAATATACTTGTGGTGCACCTCCACCAGCTGGATTGCTAGTGTTTCTAGAAACTACTGCACCACTTATTCCTGTAACAGCTCCTGTTGCAGAACTAGTTAATGGACCACTGTAACCTGTGCCATTTATAATGTTAAAATTAATACCGATTGTTCCTGATACTTTTAAATTCCCACCTGCTATATTATTATCAACGCTTCCATAAACCCCATACGCTGATGCTGTAGATGCTTCTCCATTTGTAGTTCCAAAAACCCCTATTGATCCAGTACCATTTCCTGAACCTCTTACAGCTATAGGGGATGTAGTACCTGTTGCATTTGCAGTCGTTAATCCTAGTACTCCAATTCCTGATGCACCATCAGATTGTCCAAGTACACCTGTTCCAGTAGTGGTGCTTAGATTTAATCCTATTACACCCCTAGCGGTTCCTGAACTTGTTTGTCCTTGAATGCCGCTTCCAGTTCCAGAATTTAAACCTAAAACTCCTAATCCAGACCCAGAATTAAAACCATAAGCACCATAACCAGTATCGTCATTTGTGCCTAAAACTCCATAACTTAAAGCACCTATTGAGCGACCTCTAACACCTCTACCACCTGCTATATCTGAATAACCATCTACTGCATATTTACCAGCTGTAGTTTCATAGGAGAAAATTCTTGCAAATGTTTGAGGTACAAGATTTACACCAATATTTCCTATATCATTAATTATTACTCTTTGAGTACCATTGTAGAAAATGCTAAATTATCGTTAGCAGGTCTATAAATTCCTGTATTTGTGTCGGTATTCCAACTGAAAGCTGGAACAGTTTGTGTTCCATCTGCATAAGTTTGAAATTGCCCTGTTGCGTTTGCAATATTTAGTCTATTTATATTATTTGTTCGAATGCGTAAATCTTGAGCATCAGTCGTACCAATATAATTTGTTGTTGGATTTGTACCAGTATTACCATTAGCCTCCAATCATTATCTGATGCATTTGCAAGTCGAACCCAAATTGTTCCATTCCAAAAATAAAAACCTGGTGTAACGTCTCCAGCAGTAACTGTGTTATATACTAGTTCTGAGGCTGTAGGGGTAAGTACTGTTGCAGTACTTGTATTTGTTAAAGCAATTCTAGGAATTAATAAACCATCATTAGTAGATGTAACATCAAACGCACCACTAGGTGTTGTTGTTCCAATTCCAACTTGAGCGTAAAAAGGAAATATTAGACATATGCATAGGATTATTGTGTAAATATTTTTCATACTTTTTTATTGATAATTAAATGACACTTTTAACGATACTAAAGTATTTTTTTATTTTAAAAAAATAGTACAAGAAAACTACCGTTTTTGTTAAAATTTTAGGTATTATGATTTATTTCTAAAATAGAAAAATAAGTTTGGGATTGATGTGAAAGTAAAAAAGACCTTTACTGTTGTGGTAAAGGCCTTTTTCGAAGGTTGGTTAATAAGTCGTTAAAAAATTACTTTCCTAGTAATTAAAATTCCATTAGTTAATTTAATTTGAATTACAAGAGGAGCATTGTTCTTTTGTATGTTTTTTAATATGGTTTCTTTCGAGTTCACATTTTTAATAACAGCCAAACTTCTTCCAAGTATATCAAAAACCTCTATGTTTTCAATTTCATTTTCAAGTGATTTAATAGTTAAGTTATCACTAGTTAAAACTAATACTTCTTTTTCTGAACTAGTAAAGCTGTTATTGTTAAGGGTTGTATTGTTGCCAAATTTTAATACAAACCTGTTATCTAAACTTCCTGTATTTGCAGAAAAACTATAAGGTGCTATTCTTAAATCATGAGTTATTCCGGTTTGTAAGTCTTCAAGGTAAATCTTCTCATTTGGATTGCTAAATAAACCATCTACTGCTCCAATTCCTATGCTATGATTTCCATTTTGAGTGATATAAACTCCAATAGGAACAACATCTGAATCTACAAAAGGAAGCGCTCTACCTTGAATATTTAATTTCTCATTTGATACAATAGAATAAATATCGAAATAATTTTTATTAACTGCAGGTGCATCATATAATCTATCAATATCATTTGTAGCATCTGTTATATAGCCTACAAGAGTTCTTACTGTAGAGCCGTTTTCTTTAGTAAGGTCTAGCCAAATTCTATTTTTCTCAACTACAGGTTCATTTTCAGTTCTGTAAAATTGACTATTATTATAGGAACCATTTCTCATAGTATTATTGAATACTACATTTTGAGTGCCAGTTGCTCCATGAATCATTTGAACAAAGAAACCTTGTCCTGCTGCAATAAAACCTCCAAAACCTGAAGGTCCAGAAGAAGTACCAGTACCATTATAGGTTATATAATCGTTTATAGAATAATTATTTGCATAATTCTCATAAAAAGGACTAGGATTTGATGCGTTAAGTGCTGTTCCATGTGTCCAAATTTTTACAAAACCTTGAATATTGGTATTTGCTGCTAGAAAATCTGAAACTCTAATAGCTGAAGGATATGGATTTCCAATTAAGTTTAAATTATCATCATCTCTTGTTACGGGAGTTCCACCAGGACCAGCATAATTAGCACCATTATAATTGCTTCGGCTAATAGGAGTTGTGATGTTTCCGTTATTTGGAGTTCCAGTAAAAGTGGTAGTTGCAGTATTACGAACAATATATCCTTTTCCAATTATCATATTTCCAGTTGCATTTACCCAAGTTCCAAAGTCACTTGGATATGTAGGAGCTCTAGAAACAGTAGGTTGCCATACATATTTTCTATCACCAGTAATACTAGATAAATTAAAAGAAGCAGTTGGTGAAGACCAATATACATAATCATTAGTCACTAATGGGCTTGGTGTTCTTACCATATTTATTAAACCTGTATTAACTACGTTGTCAATTTGTACTAAGCTAGTATTGTTGTCAAAATTAAATGTTCCATTATTTATAATAGCTTCTTTGACAGTTAAGCTTCTTGAATTTTGTACATTTAATACACCACCAGCTTTTATATTTAAATTTTTACCATTTCCATTTGCACCAGCGCTTAATAACGAATTTGTTGCAGTACTTGGTATAATTACACAAGTAGTGATATCAGGTACACCAACTGGAGCCCAATTGTTTGGATTGTTCCAATCAGATGAGGATGAGCCTTTCCATATTTTTGACTTATTGGTTACATTAATTGTTGAGCTAGTAGTACAACCATTGGTTAATGTTGCATTAGCGGTAAAAGAATAAGTAGCGGTTTCTAATTGGGTAACAGTTGGTTTTACATATACAGTAGAAATTGGTGTTCCTGCTGTATAAGGAATTGTGCATGCTGCATCTGTGTAAGCATCAACTGGTAATGCACTTGTCCATGTAAATGCAGGAGTTAAATTTCTGTCTCCATATAATTGAACATCGTCAATTGCTACACCATCACACCAACCTGCTTTATATCTTAATCTTATTTTGAAAGATGTAATACCTATGTAAGGGCTCATATTAAAAGTTTGTGTGGTAAATTGAGTTCCAATTCCAACATCAGATAAAAACAATCCAGAAGGAATAGCTGTCCAAGGACCAGTACCATTTTGGTACTCTAAAGTAACAAATTCTGTTGAAGCACTATTTAAATCATAATAACTTGAAAAATACATTCTAAATGATAATGTCAAATTAAGAAACCCTGATGTATTTACTGCAATAGATTCTAAAGCTGTTTCCACTTTTCCAAAACTACTTCCACCAGTTACTAAATCTGATGTAGTCATTACAAATTGATTTGGACTGAAACCAGAAGAAACAGCAGGATACCATACTGGATAAGTAGGATAAGGAGGTACATAAGTACTGCTTCTTATTTGCCAATTTGTAATTGAAGCATTAGGTGTAGCAATACTATTATTTGTAAATACCCCCATTCCACTTTCAAATTTTTCATCGATTAGAAAAACTTGTTCAGTAGTAGTATTTGCTGATAAATCTATGATGCTGTTTTCACCACAAACTTCTGGATTAGAAGTTGTAAATGTAATTGTAGAAACTGGTTTAACATAAGCATGTACTTCAGTTCTAAATAAAGATTCACAAGTGCCATTGAAAGCAGTTACATAATATGGTGTAGTTGCTGATATGGATGGAGTTGTCCAGTTTGAAGTTGTAGATGTTCCAACTAAACTTCCACCAGTGCTTGCAGAATACCATCTGTATTGAGTTGTTCCAGTAGTTCCAGTTGCGCTTAATACAAGCGTACCAGTACCACATCTTGTTGCTGTTGCTATACTTTGTATTTTAGCAGCACAATTTGCAATTACAGTAAATGTATAATCTTCTGATTCACCATTGTTTGCAATATTTCCACAAGAATTATATGTGTTATCAGCTGATGAATTTGCTTTATTAATTCTAATTCGTATTCTATAGTCACCTGTAGTTGCTGTTGTAGGAACTACAAATCCAAAAGTAGTGTTTAGGAAAGGGTTTGTTGATTGATAAACAATTTCTGTAGTGTTGTCAAATAGATTATCTTTATTCCAATCAACCCATGCTTTCATGTAAACAGATGAACTTCTATTTGTGTCCACAAAAATATTCATTCCTTCACCTTGTGCTTGAGATGCTTTTGGTGTTAAAGAAGAGAAATCTTGAAATCCAGCAGGATTTGATGAAAAGGTAGAAGAGTTAGTAGAATTGGTAATGTTACCTACAAAACTAACTTGAGTAATATAATTAGCTGATTGTAAACCAGGTGTTACCGACGGTGTACAATAATTTTGAGTGTTAGTAGTGGTAAATCCGTTTAAAGGATTTGTTGTGTTATAAAGTGGACCACCAGTACAAAAAGAATTATATGAAAAAACAAATACATAATAAGTAGTAGTGTTTGTTAATCCTGAAATTGTAAAACTTGTACTATTGTCTGTTGAAACAACAAAATTTCCAGCTCCTATAGTTCCTCCTACAGTGTAAGTTGTTCCATTAGTAGGAGAAGGTATAGTTCCTGTTGTATTATATACTACTAAATAATTATTAGGAGCAGGTGAAGCAGGAGTAAATGATCCTGATATAAAAGTACCTGTTGGACTTAATAATAAAGCTGTTGGTTGAGCTGAAGGTGTTGAACATGGTGATGCAGGAATTATATTTAAGGTATAATCTTCTACTTCTCCATCAAAACCAGTTGCACAAGAACTGCCAGTTACCGAATTGTATTTTGATTGAATTCTCATTCTAGTTTGTCCAGTAATTGCTCCTGCTGGAATTGTTATTGAAAGAGGCGATAATGAACTCAAACCGTTTGCAACATTTGTAGCTGTTCCTAAATTATATGATTCACCAGCATCTGTAAATAAACCATTTCCATTCCAGTCAATCCAAACAGTTTGAAAATCTGTAAAGTTACCTCCTGTATTTACACTTACATTAAGGTTATAAGCTATTCCTTTTAATACCGTAGTTGTAATACCAGTGAAGTCTGAATAAGGGGTATTAACAGTTGTTCCAACATTATTAACAGTGTTAAATTGTACTCCAGTAATTCCGTTTGGAAAAGTTCCACCTGATGAAAAGCAATAACAAGGTTTATTTGTAGTTGTAAAATTCCAAGTTACAGGGCTTCCTGTTGTAAGTCCACAAGCGTTTCTTGGAATAACTCTCCAGTAATATGTAGTTGATGCACTTAGCGAACCAGTATTATATGAATTTGTAGTTACATTAGCTGTTAAAACTGCTGGTAAGCTTCCTGCTCCAAAATATACATCATAAGAAGTAGCTCCTGCAGCAGCAGTCCAACTAATTGAAGAAACTGCTCCTGAGCCTATATAGCAAATTCCAGATGTCGAATCGCTAGGGATTGGAGTTGTAGCTACTGATGTTAATGGGGCAGATACGATTACTGCTAAACTTCCTTCACCTGAACTCCAGCAACCAGTTGTAGTATTTCTTGCTCTTATATAATATGTTCCAGATGTAGTTGCAGTAAAAGTAGTGCCACTATTTGTTGTATCTGTTCCATTGCTTACTGTTTGCCAAAACCAATTTACTCCTGCTGGTGGTGTTCCAGTTCTTGTTAGTGTTACTCCTGGTGGATTACACTGTGGAGAATTACTTGTTGGGTTTCCTGGGTTTGCAGGAACTGCATTGACTGTTAAGGCTGCTACAGAAGAAGTTACTGAACAACCAGAAGTCGAACTTATTACAACATCAAAATTCCCAGATGCTGCAACAGCAGGGTTTGTTATAGTTAAAGTAGCAGTTGTTACGTTGCTGTAAGGAGCTGTGTTTGTTAAATTAACTCCATTACGTCTCCATTGATAGGTAGTAGCTCCTGTAGTTGTAACACTAAATGTGCCAACATCTGAAGAACAAACTGTTGTAGGTGTTGGTTGTGAGGTTATAACTGGTCTTGTGTCGATAGTTACAGCAACACTATTTGAAATTGTTGAACAAACTCCGTTACTTATTACAACATCAAAATTTCCAGCTTCTGCAAGTGCAGGATTGGTTAATGTTAGGGTAGCAGTTGTTACATTGCTATAAGGAGCTGTATTGGTTAAACTTACTCCATTTCTTCTCCATTGATATGTTGTTGCTCCACTAGCAACAACACTTAATGAGCCATTTCCTGGTTTGCAGATTGTAATTGGAGTAGGTTGAGTAGTAAATGTAGGAGTTGCTAGAACAATAAAAGTAGCAAGTGATGTTGCCGTGCCTCCAGGTGTAGTAACACGGACTAATCCTGTAGTACCAGTTCCTAATGTTGCTGTTATGGAAGTTGCTGAGTTCACTGTAAACGATGTTACATTTGTTCCTCCTATTGTTACTGTAGTTGCTCCAGTAAAATTTGTACCAGTAATATTAAATGTAGTTCCTGTACAGCCACTAGTAGGAGTAAAACTTGTAATAGTAGGAGGTGGTATTGGAGAATAAACGCAAATTGTTCCATTCATATTTGCGTTGCTAAAAAATCTTTGAATTCTTATCCTGTATCTAGTGCCAGGAGTTGTGGCATATGTAATTGTTTCATCACCACTAAAAGTTGCATCTGAGCATGCTAAAGCAGTCATTCCCGTAGCGCATGTACCAGTAAATAAATGTAATATTGCGTCTTGGTTACTGTTATAAGTAATTGTAGTAGTAGTGGAAGTAGCATCAAACCATCCCCAAGCATCATCTCTATCTTGAGCATTACATCCAGAAGCGCTATTCCAATAATCAGTATTATTATTAGAATTGAATGTAACAGGAGTGCAACTTGAATTGACAACTAATTCTCCTGCAGTTCCGTTGCCACAGTCAGAAAGTTGCCCAAATGTGAATGATGATAATAGTAGGGTTACAATAATAAATATAGAATTAATCCTATTTATGTTTATTTTTTTTGCTTTAAAAAAATAACATAAATTACTTAAAGAGTAATTTGCATTCATAGGGCATTTGGTTTAATAGCAGATTAATAATAGCTGTGGGCTTAATTCTCACATTAAGCAATACAAAGTTAATTTTTTTTTTAACATAATTGATATAAAAATTGTAATTAATGTTAAAAAAATATACTTAATCGGTTTTAAATTGTATTTTAACGATTATTTTTGCATAATAAAATTTACCTAAAGTCTTGATATTCCTTAAAAAGTTCTGTTTTTTTATACTTTTTTTAAGATTACTAAACGTAACAATTTTTTTTTATTTATATTTGTTTTGTAACTGAATTGTAATAGATTATGAAAAAAATATACACTTTTCTTTGATTTTTTTAAGTTTTTTCTCATTAAAAGCGCAAATGTATGTTAGTCCAAATAGCTATGTATTTGTAAATGACTCATTTATTTATGTTGGACAAGATGTAAATATTAATGGTACTGGTGCTTTTTATTTAAGAAAACAAGGACAACTTTTACAAGGATCAACAGCTGGAGGTGCTAATCAAGGTACAGGTGTTTTGTCTTTATTTCAAGAAGGTACTTCAAATAGCTTTGGTTACAATTATTGGTGTTCTCCTGTAGGAGAAGCTAATGTTTCTGTGGGCAACAGTTCTTTTTTGTTATCACAATTAAATAGAGCAACAACAGTTACAAACTCATCTCCTGCTACTATTCTTTCTTATGCAGTTTCAATGGTAGTACATCGGCTACATCTTTAGAAATTGCAGCTAGATGGGTATGGAAATATGTAGATTCTAACATATATAATCTTAATTCTGGAGGATGGATTTATGTGGGTAATACTGGAGTTGTTGAGCCAGGTTTAGGTTTTACAATGAAAGGAGTTTCTGGTTCAGATATAACTATTGCACATCCTATTTCAGGGAGTTTAGGAGATGGAGTTGCTAATAATCCATCAAATAATCAACGATATGACTTTAGAGGAAAACCAAATGATGGAGACATAAGTGTAACAGTTGGTGCTACTGCAGGACCAAATTATCCAAACCAAACCTTAGCTGGGAATCCTTATCCGTCTGCAATAAATTTGAATTTGT
>JAAURU010000118.1 GCA_012032075.1 Flavobacterium sp. | reverse complement strand
CTGGTCGTACAGGTCGTGCTGGAAAATCGGGAACTTCTTTAGTAATTATTACAAAAAGTGAATTACGTAAGATTTCTTCAATTGAGCGTATTATAAAAATGAAATTTGAAGAAAAACCTATTCCTTCTGGAATAGAAATTTGCCAAATTCAGTTATTTCACTTAGCTAATCGAATTAAAGATGTTGAAGTAGATCATGAAATTGACAAATACCTACCAGCTATAGAAGAAGTATTAAAAGACATTCCAAAAGAAGAACTAATTAAGAAAATGGTTTCTGTTGAATTTAACCGTTTTATAAATTACTATAAAAAATCAAATGACATTTCATCTGATGGTGGAACTAGAAGAAATTCTGGAGAAATTCCTACCGAAGGTGCTGTTCGTTATTTTATAAACATTGGGTCAAGAGATAATTTTGATTGGATGTCTTTAAAAGATTTCTTAAAAGACACTTTAGATTTAGGTAGGGACGATGTTTTTAAAGTAGATGTTAAAGAAGGTTTTTCTTTCTTTAATACTGACGCTTCCTTAACTCCAAAAGTAATGGAAATTTTAAATTCTTTTAGTCTTGAAGGCAGAAGAATTAATGTTGAAATTTCTAAAAACGAAGGTGGAGGAAGTAGTAATAGAAGAGATCATAACGGACGCGGTGGTCGTTCTGGTGGTGGTTTTAGAGGAAACAGAGATTCTAGAGGTGGTGGAGACAGACGTTCTTCAGGAGGAAACGAAAGAAGATCTGGAGACAGAAAGTTTGAAGTTAAAAAATCTGGTGATGGTGGTGAACGTAGAGGAAGAAGAAATGAAGGTGGAGAATCGAGTGGTTTTTTGAAAAAGCGAAACGATCTAGAAGAAGTTAACAATTCATTCGTTAATTTTCTTATAAATTAATTAAAAACTGTAAAATATCTCTTTTTGATTCGTATTTTTGAATCAATATTCAACATATGAGATATTTTACAGTTTTTCTATTTATATGTTACTCAAGTTTAAGCTTTGGTCAACAAGACTCCTTAGTTTCTATTATTGAAGGTACTGTTCTTCATAGTCAAACGCGATTACCCATGAACAATGTTCATGTAATAAATACTACAAAAGTAA
Organism: Flavobacterium sp.; assembly: GCA_012032075.1. GTDB lineage: Bacteria > Bacteroidota > Bacteroidia > Flavobacteriales > Flavobacteriaceae > Flavobacterium. The sequence continues at coordinate 8,159 of JAAURU010000118.1, read as the reverse complement.
AAGGGACAATTACCGATGGAAATGGTTTTTCCAATTGACTGCCAAAGCAATGATACTTTACTTTTTTCCTACTTAGGTTTTGAAACTATCAAAGTAAAGGTTACCAACGACTGGATAAAGAATAAGACTTCAAAAATTACATTGACTGAAAAAGCTTATGCTCTTGAAGAAGTTGTTATTTCAAAATACAATTTAACGGGTTACATTGAAGTAGATACTAAACTTATCCCTATTGATGAAGGTAGTTATCGGTACAGTATTTCTGGTTTAGATGCTGGTTATGAAGCTGGTGACAAATCTCCCAGTGCAGTAACAAGAGTTTTAGGAGCCATTTTTAATCCAGCCGATTTTCTTTATAATGCTTTTGGGAAAAGACCTAAGCAAATGCGAAAGCTGAAAGAAATGAAAAAAGATGATACTATAAGAGAATTATTAGCTACTAAATTTGATAGAGAAACCCTTGCTGCTCTTTTAGAAATTGATAAAGATGACATTCCATTAATACTGTCTAATTGTAATTATTCTGAGTATTTTATTAAGTCGGCCAATGATTTACAAATACTCGAAGCGATTAGTGCTTGTTACGAAGAATATAAAATTTTGAAGAAGAATAAGTAATTTAGTTCATATCCTCATAAAACCTACTCTCAACAAAATCAATATCTTTTATAGATTTCCTAGTCCAATCTAATCGTTTTTCAATAATTTCATCTTCTGTAAGTTGCCAATTAATTGAAGAACAACGAAGTCTATTCGTTAAATCTTGAATAATAATAGCAGCTGAAACTGAAATATTTAAACTTTCAGTAAAACCAACCATTGGGATTTTTAAAAACCCATCTGCATTTTCGATAATATCTTCTGATAAACCTTCTTTCTCTGTTCCAAAGAATAAAGCAGCTGGTTTTGTAATATTAAATTCATGCAAAAAACACGAATCATTATGAGGTGTTGTAGCAATGATTTGGTAACCTCTATCTCTCAAACTAGAAATACAAGATTTGTTACTATTAAACTCATTTATATCAACCCATTTTTCCGCACCAAGTGCAATTTGTTTATCGATAGTTTTACTATACTTCTGCTCTATTACATTTAATTCTTGAATACCAAAAACTTCACAACTACGCATCACTGCACTAGTATTGTGCATTTGGTAAACATCTTCAATTGCAATTGTAAAATGTTTGGTTCTGTTTGCCAAAACTTCAATAAAACGTTGCTTTCTTTTTTCAGAAATAAATCCTTCTAAATAGTGAAGTAGTGCTTTCTTTTTCATTTTTTAAAAGTAATAAATCAAATCAATTTTATAAAATTAAAATAAAAAAAAGTATCTTAGCCATAACTTAAAAATATATGGAACAAGAAATACTAGTTAAGGAATTACTTACTAAAAGCGATAAGTCATTTACCCTATTATACGACAATTATTCAAAAAGTCTTTATGCCATTATTTACAATTTAATTAAAAACAGAGAAGAAGCAGAAGACGTACTTCAAGAAGTTTTTGTAAAAATTTGGAACAACATCGATACTTATGACGAATCCAAAGGTCGTTTATACACTTGGATGTTAAACATAACTCGCAATACTACTATTGATAAACTACGTTCTAAAGGCTATAATAATAGTCAAAAAAACCAATCGGCAGATAACTTCGTATATATGCTTGAAGACAATTCGAAGACAGTCAACAGGATAGATGCAATTGGGATTAGTAGGTTTATAAAAAAAATTAAAACCGAAGTGTATTCAAATCATTGAATTACTATTTTTCAAGGATACACACAACAAGAGGCATCAGATGAGTTAGAAATACCTTTAGGTACGGTTAAAACGCAAAATAGAAATTGCATGAACGAATTAAGAACAATGATCAATGAGTAGAGAATTAATTGAATCTGGAACATTAGAACTTTATGTTTTGGCAAACTAATCGAAACCGAAAATAAAGAAGTTACAGCAATAGCAAAACAAAATCCTGAGGTAATGGAAGAAATTTTAGCTATTGAAAGTGCTGTTATAAACCTTTCACAAAGTGTTGCTCCACATTTATCGGCAACAAACTATGAAAAAATAAGAACCAAATTATTAGAAAAAAACAAAGTCATTCCTATTACTAGAAAATCATCTTTTTCAAGCTATATTGGCTGGGTAGCTGCTGCGATATTAATTGTAGGTTTTGGTTTCCAATTTTTCAAATTGAATGAATCAAATACTAAAATAGACCTATTAACCTCTGAAAAAAGCGTTATGCAAGAATCTATTGTCGATTTAGAATTTGACAAACAAGAAGCCGAAAAAGTATTAGCTATTGTAAGGGATAACAATAATATTCAAGTAGCTTTAGATGGTCAAGAAGTAGCACCAAATGCATTTGCAAAAGCTTTTTACAATAAAGAAACTAATGAAGTTTATATTGATGCAAGCGGTTTACCAAATCCTCCAGAAGGAAAAGTTTATCAAGTTTGGGGTTTAAAATTAAATCCATTGACTCCACAAAGTATTGGTCTATTAGACAACTTTACAGCTAACAATACCAAAGTTTTCAAAGTAGAAAAAGCAGATGGTGCAGAAGCATTTGGAATTACTTTAGAACCAGCAGGTGGAAGTGCTGCTCCTACTTTAGAACAATTATACACCTTAGGAAAGGTATAAAAAGAATAAAGTATTCATTTTTAGAATGTTATCTAAAAAAGTTCAAATTATATCTACATGTCAGTCTGAGCTTATCAAAGACTTTACTGAAAACGAATCTTTAAAAATTCGATAAACTCAGTTTGACAGAAATTAATTTCTTTTTTTAGATAACATTTTTTGTTATTTTTAGGTTTTAAAAATTTAAAATGAAAAAATTAGTGGTTTTAACAGGTGCTGGAATAAGTGCAGAAAGTGGTATCAAAACATTTAGAGATGCTGACGGGCTTTGGGAAGGTCATGATGTGATGGAAGTTGCTTCACCAGAAGGTTTTAGAAAAAACCCCGAATTGGTTTTAGATTTTTACAATAAAAGAAGAGCGCAACTTAAAGAAGTCCAACCCAATAAAGCCCATTTAATACTAGCACAACTTGAAGCATATTTTGAAGTACATATTGTCACCCAAAATGTGGATGATTTACATGAACGAGCAGGAAGTAAAAATATTATTCATTTACATGGAGAATTACTAAAAGTAAGAAGTATTAATAATACAACTATCTTTTACGAATGGACAACCGACATAAAAATGGGCGATACCGATAAACACGGAAGTCAATTGCGACCACACATCGTTTGGTTTGGAGAAGAGGTTCCCGAAATTGAAAATGCTTTAACAATAGTAGAACAAGCCGATTATTTAGCGGTTGTTGGAACGTCTTTACAAGTCTATCCAGCAGCAGGATTAATTAACTATGCGAAGCAACACATTCCCGTTTTTTACATTGATCCAAAACCAGCTACTATTTATGATTTACCAAATCCGTTAGAAATTATTTCGCTTTCTGCTACAGAAGGAATGGAGGTTTTGAGGGAGAAGTTGGTAGAAATGTTGTAGGTTGTTGGTTAAGTAAATTAGACCTAACAGGTTTCAAAAACCTATTTACAGGTTTTGAAAACCTGTTAGGTCTCTATATTTTTATTGTGTTAAGGATGGAAACGGCATCCTTTTGTGGAATGCAATGTAACAAAAGATATAGTGAACAGCCTGACCCTTGTGGTAACGCCCAAATAATTTAAAAAGTTATTTATAAAAAGTTCTTAACTAATTACTATTAACTGATCTCTAATCACTATTTTTGCAATTTCTTAAAAACTACAACTCAACAACATGTCACACTTATCAGAATTAAATGCCATTTCTCCTATTGATGGAAGATATAGAAATAAAACACAAAATTTAGCTCCTTATTTTTCGGAAGAAGCTTTAATTAAATATCGTGTTTTAATTGAAGTTGAATATTTTATTGCTTTGTGCGAATTACCTTTACCACAACTTGAAACGGTTGATGCTAAAGTATTTGTTCCTTTAAGAGAAATGTATTCCAAATTTTCAACAGAAGATGCGCTTTGGATAAAAGAGACAGAAAAAACAACCAATCATGATGTAAAAGCCGTTGAATACTTTATTAAAAGTAAATTTGATGCTTTAGGATTAGAAAAATATAAAGAATTTATCCATTTTGGACTGACTTCTCAAGACATTAATAATACTGCGATTCCGCTTTCTACTAAGGAAGCTTTTGAAAATGCGTATTTGCCTTCTTTAGTTTCGGTAATTCAAAAATTAAAAGAGTTGAGTGTTGAGTGGAATGACATTCCAATGTTAGCAAGAACGCATGGCCAACCAGCCTCTCCTACTCGACTTGGAAAAGAAATTTTGGTTTTTGTGGAACGTATTGAAGAACAAATGCGTTTGTTATTTAATGTGCCTTTTGCAGCTAAATTTGGTGGTGCAACTGGAAATTTTAACGCGCACAAAGTGGCTTATCCAAACACCGATTGGAAACAATTTGGAACTGATTTTGTAGAAAACAGTTTAGGGTTACACCATTCCTTTCCAACTACTCAAATCGAACATTATGATCATTTTGCTGCTTTTTTTGATGCTTTAAAACGAATTAACAATATCATTTTAGACTTAGACAGAGATATTTGGACGTATGTTTCTATGGATTATTTTAAACAAAAGATAAAAGCAGGTGAAATAGGATCTTCTGCCATGCCACATAAAGTAAACCCAATTGATTTTGAAAACAGTGAAGGAAATTTAGGAATTGCTAATGCTATTTTCGAACATCTTTCGGCAAAACTACCTATTTCTCGTCTTCAAAGAGATTTAACAGATAGTACGGTTTTAAGAAATATTGGTGTTCCATTTGGTCATACAATTATTGCGTTTGAAGCGACTCTAAAAGGGTTGAATAAATTACTTTTAAACGAAGCTAAATTTGCTGAAGATTTAGAGAAAAATTGGGCTGTTGTAGCAGAAGCTATTCAAACCATTTTAAGGCGTGAAGGTTATCCAAATCCGTATGAAGCTTTGAAAGAATTAACCAGAACAAACTCAGTTATTAATAAAGAGTCGATTCATGCTTTTATTGAAACTTTACATGTTTCTGATGCTATTAAAAATGAACTGAAACAAATTACTCCTAGTAATTATTTGGGAATTTAAATGATTTTATTTTGGCTGAAGCCTTATTTCTATTCCTTTATTAAAGTTGGCTGAAAACAATTGCTATAAAGGAATAATTTTATCAAAAATCAAGAAATACACCACACTAAAAAATCTTTTGAAGAAGAAATTGAAAATTTGTTGAGCGATTTGGCTTTGAAAGAATCTAGAGCTAGCATTTAACTGGCATAAAGTTTGTGCTATTTTTAAAAACATATTCTGAAATTCATGAGAAATACAATCACCATACTCATTCTGTTTTTCAATTCTTTTGTAACTTCTGCTCAAGAGCTAAAGCTAAATTATGATGCTTTAGAAAATACTGTTTTGGAACTTATGAATCAGCATCGTAAATCTTTAAATATAAATGCGTTAGAAAAAGATATTGTGCTACAAAAATCAGCTCAAGACCAAAGCAATTATATGTTAAAAATCAAAAAATTAGCTCACGAACAAAACACTGTTGCTAAAAAATATCCAAAAAATAGAATAAAATTTCATGGAGGAAACGATTTCAATGCTTATGGAGAAAATGTATTGTATTTAACGGTTGAACCAAAAACGTATGCCAAAAACGATATTGAAGCTCTAGCCAAACGTATCTATGAAGATTGGAAAAATTCTCCACCGCATTATAAAAACATTATTAGTAAAGAATTTGCTTATGCAAGCTTAGCATTTTCATATGATATAAAATCAAAACGTTTGTATGCCACTACTGTTTTTGGTAACAAAAAAGCCAATTAATCGTCTTTATAAATAAGTTATTTTTTAACCGTTTTGTAATAAAACCTACATGAAGTATTACCTCATTTTTTCCTTATTTATATTTTCCATTTCAATTGATGCACAAGAAATTAGTATCGATTATAATCTCCTTGGAAATAAAGTCATTGAATTGATTAACCAACACCGAAAAACACTTCGCTTACAGGAATTGAAAAAAGATTTAGTGTTATTAAAAGCAGCAAAGGATCATAGTGAGTACATGCTTACTAACAATGTATTAACTCACGAACAAAATAATGTATCTAAAAAGTTTCCAAAGAATAGAATTTTGTTTTATGATGGAAAAATGTTTGATACTTTTGGTGAAAATGTCTTATTTACTGCTATTGAATTAAAAAAATACAATTCTACAGAAATTGATATTTTGGCAAAAAAACTATTTCTACAATGGAAAAACTCTCCTCCTCATTATAAAAACATCATTTACCAAAATTATGAATTCACTGATATTGCCTTTTCATTTGACAAAAAGCAAAAAAGACTATATGCTACAAATGTTTTTGGTGCCAAAGGATTTATTATTCCAAACCAACTTTCTGAAAATACTTTTGGATTAACCGAAAAGAGTACATTTTGTAAAGAAATTCAGGAAAGTGACCAAATTCACATAGGAAATAGTATAAGAATTGAAGGAAATGATGTCATATTATATTATTATGATATAGAAAAATTCAAGCGCATTTTAAGCGAGGAAAAAGATGCCATTGCAATAGATTTTGTGGAAGAAAATCAGTTTACATGTGATTCAAAAAACAAATTCGACGTGTCTTCAATTTATGATGGAACGTTATCGCAACCCATTTATAGAAACGAACTTTTAGCTAATAATAGAGCCGAAAATAAGTTGAAATTGATTACCAAAGTAGGTGAAATTCCGGCCCACTTAAGAGGAAAAAATCTAACACTTAGTACTGTTTTTATTATTAATAATTGTGCTTGTTCTTATAGTTCTCCTGTAAAAGTTGATTCTAGGTCATTATCACTTTTAGAAGTTAAACCAATATTAGAAATACCAAAAACACGAAACTCACAAATAAAGGAATCATTAGAACAGAAGAACATTCTTTTGCTTTTGGACGAAATGAAACCATTGAAAAATTAGATAATACCGAAACATATTTCAATAATCATAGGGATTTTGAATTGGAAGAAGGCTATTTTGAAATGGAAGTTGTTTATGATACCATTGCCACTAATTATGATGAACTTCTTCCTGAAGATAGTATTCAAATAGCACCAGTAAATGAAATCATTTCAGAAGAAGATGACATAGAAAGTCCTTTTGAAATTATCAATGAAAGCATACATTCTTCACAAATTTATAGCTACAGTTCTGTAGAAGGAAATGAAGCTTTAAACAAAAGTTTATATTTAGAACGAGTAAAATCTATCGAGAAATATGGAAGAGAAAAACTAAATGTCTTGATTAAACCTAATAAAGTGGTGGCAGAAGAGAATTGGGAAACATGCTATATTCAATTGGAAATGGAGAATTTAGAAACAGTTGCCAAAAAACCTAAAGACGAAATTAGAAATTACATCAATGCTAATAAAAGTAATTGGGAAGAGTATTTAAACAAGCAAAGGATTTCTAAATTGATAGCCAATTATTACGGTGAATTAAAACCAAATGATCCAAATGATAGGTATTATTTACAGTATTTATATGAAATTAATTTGCGAACAGGTATTTATGAAAAGGATTATAATAGAGCTAATTTGGCTCTAACTAAACTTTATGAAGTTGATTATTCCTATGCTATTTTTGATGAAATTGTATTCAATGAGTTAATGACAAATGCAAAATTAGTGCAAAATGCTACAGCCGTTTTTATCAAATCTAACCGAATTAACCAATTTAAAACGGTTCGTTTTTTAAAATATTGGTTGACCCAATTTGATACTTTAGATAAAAATGCACAACTTAATTTATTGAACTTATATTGTGTTACCAATGATGAATTATTGGAAAGTTGGGATATTTCAACTACAAAATTAGCCAATGTGACCAAACCAAAAAGCTTAGAAAACGAATTCTCACTATTTGATGACCAATTGAATTTGACTGCAAATTACAATTACGTAGGACTTTACTATTCCAATCACAGTAATGATTATGAAGGTATTAATTATTATTTTGACAAAGTATATTACAGCTTTAAAGAAAGTATAAAATCGTCAAAAGACAGAGTGGATTTAGCTTTATTTTTAAAC
>JAAURU010000117.1 GCA_012032075.1 Flavobacterium sp. | reverse complement strand
GCCGAGTAACTTTTTTCTGTTCCAGGATATTTTTCGGCAATAAAATCTTCTAATTTTATGTTAAAAGGAACTTCATATATTTTACTTCCAAAGAATAAAGTAAATTCTAAATCACCTAATTTTACAGTTTGAGGTATGCCTTGTTTCCCTTTTGCTCCTACAAGCATAACTTTTTCTTCTTTTCCTTGACTTTTTATGACTACAGATAAAGCATCATCTGTTTGCTTGTCAGTGTAATCGTTATTGAAGTGTAAGTCATTTCTCCTTTAATTGGAGTTTCTGGGAAAACAAATTGTGTACCAGCAAGATTGTAAAGCGAACGTAATTGCAGTGCTTGAACACTGTCTTTACTTACTTTCCCTTGTTGCTGGTCTGCCATTCTCATATAATTTCCTTCAAAAGGTGTTTGAAGGGTTAAAGTGCCGTTTGTGTTTTGAATATTTATTGCTCCTTCAGTAAATTTATTAAAAGCAAATAATACATTATGAATGTTTTGTACTTCTCCTTCTTTTAGAAAATGCTCGTGTCTTGAACCATCAGCTGATTCTACCATTTTTAAAAACTGAGTTCCATTTGCTTTAGCTTTAATGGTTTGGGTAGCATTCATTATGTAGGCATCATATTCTATTTGAAAAGGGATGGAATTAAATTCTCCTTTAATCGAAAAATCATTGTTGGTTACAGGAGATAAGTGTAATGGTTTTTCATGGATTTTACGTTTCATTTCACCTTTAAACTCACCATCTATAAGTGCAGTTATAAAGGTTTTATCAGAATAAAATTTATTTTCAACTTCACCTTCTCTTATCAGCATCATCCCTTCATAGCTTATATATCTTGTTATAAAAGCTCCAGCAATTATGAAAATAAAAGATAAATGAATTAAAAGCGTAGCCCATTTTTCCTTTTTATATAGTTGGTAACGCTTTATATTACCAAAGAAATTAATAACAAAAAAAGCCATTATAACTTCAAACCACCATGCGTTATATATTATTATTCTAGCAGTTTCGGTGTTGTAAGCATCTTCTATAAAAGTTCCTGCTGCCATTGCTCCAGCAAAAAAAATAAATAAGACAGCCATTAATCGAGTTGAAAATAAAAAAGAGAATATTTTTTTGTCCATTTTTATTGAAGTAAATTTTACGACTGCAAAAGTACTTAAAAACTAAAACTTTTTAGGTAAGTTTAACAAGTCTTTACTAAGATTTAAGAGTTGTACACTTAATAAAGCATCTTAACCTCTTTAATGTCATATTCTTTAATCGAATCATCATCTAAAATAAGTTTTAATTTGCCTGTTTCAGTAACCTCTTTTATAATTCCCATAAAAGGTTTATTATCATTGTTATGAAATACTGTTGGAATATCTTTCCTAAACAAAAGCGAATGATATTTTTTCCAAAAATAGGATGTATTACCGCTTTTAGAAATATTTTCAGTAATCTCAATGACTATAGCTTTTAGTAAGTTCTTCTTTGTCAAAAATGTTTATTTTTTTAATAGCGCTAATGAAGAAGCTTGTGGTAAATTATCGAAATGAAGTTGGTTCACATTTAAGCCAATTCCTATGATGGAGCTAACTCTCCCGTCAGGTTTTATAGAGTTTTCAATTAATATTCCTGCAATTTTTTTATTTTCTGACAAAATGTCGTTTGGCCATTTGATGGCTAAACGTTCTAAATTATATTTTTCAAGTACTTTAATGATGGATAATGGAACTATACAATTTAGGATATATGCTCCTTTAATATCAACATTCAAATCATTGATAAAGATACTGAAAGTGAGGTTTTTTCCATTTTCTGAAACCCAAGTAGCTCCTCTTTGTCCTTTTCCGTTTTGCTGGTTTTCTGCAACAACAGTAGTGAAATTTTCTATAGTTTGAATAGCTGACAAATCTTTTTAAAAAACGATTTGTGGAGTCTATGGCATTGAGTTTGATAATATTCATATATAGATAAAGTAAAGTTTTTTTTTAATCTTTTGTTAACATTCAAAAATAAAACACAAAAAATGGTAACTTTGCATAAAACTTAAAAATTTAAATGGCAAAAATAATAGTAACGACGATTTATTAGCTAATATCATTAAAGGAATAGAAGATGTTAAAGGTGCTGATATAGATATATTAGATCTTAGAGAAATTGATAATACAGTGTGCGATTATTTCATAGTATGTAACGGTAACTCAAATACCCAGGTAGTTGCAATCGCAAATTCAATACAAAAAGTGGTTTCAAAAGAATTGAAAGAAAAACCTTGGCATGTAGAAGGAATGGAAAATGCCGAATGGGTTTTGATGGATTTCGTTAACATTGTTGTCCACGTTTTCAAACTCACATAAGAGAATATTACAACATTGAAAGCCTTTGGGGTGATGCAAAAATAACTTCTATAGAAAGTAAATACTAAAAAAGAATATGTCTGAAAATAAAAATCCAAAAATTAAATTTAGTCCATGGTTGATATATGGACTTATATTAGGAGTTTTTTTACTTATTAATATACTAGGTGGTGGTTTTGATTTTAATAGTCCTAAATCAACTACTTTATCTAAGTTTAATGAATATTTAGATTCTAATCAAATTGAAAAAGTAATTTTTAATAATACTAAAGCCAAAATTTTTCTAAAAAAAGAAGCTTTAGGAAATAAAGAACACGCTAATGCGAAAGACAATATAATGGGTAACTTAAATGAAAAAGGGCCTCATTATGTTGTGGAAATAGGTGATAGAGAGATTTTTCAGAAAGAGCTTATAGAAGCTAAGAAAAAAGGGCTTCTAACAGAATACGATATTGAACCAGAAAGTGCTTGGGGAGAATTACTTACATTTATACTTCCATTTGTGTTGTTAATAGGTGTTTGGATTTTCATGATGAGAAGAATGTCTGGTGGTTCAGGTGGTGGAGGTGGTCAAATCTTTAGTATTGGAAAATCTAAAGCAAAACTTTTTGATGAAAAAACCGATATTAAAGTAACTTTTGAAAATGTAGCTGGACTTGAAGGAGCAAAAGAAGAAATTCAAGAAATTGTAGAATTTTTAAAAACTCCCGAAAAATACACTTCAATAGGTGGTAAAATTCCAAAAGGAGCTTTATTAGTAGGACCTCCAGGAACAGGTAAAACCTTATTAGCAAAAGCGGTTGCTGGTGAAGCAAAGGTGCCTTTCTTTTCTTTATCAGGTTCTGATTTTGTTGAAATGTTTGTGGGTGTTGGTGCTTCTCGTGTAAGAGATTTGTTTAAACAAGCTAAAGAAAAATCACCCTCTATTATTTTTATTGATGAAATTGATGCTGTTGGTAGAGCACGTGGAAAAAGCAATATGTCTGGTTCAAATGATGAAAGAGAAAACACATTGAATCAGTTGTTAACAGAAATGGACGGTTTTGGTACTAATACTAATGTTATCGTTTTAGCAGCTACTAATAGAGCAGATGTTTTAGATAAAGCTTTAATGCGTGCTGGTCGTTTTGATAGACAAATTTATGTTGATTTACCAGATATTAGAGAACGTAAAGAAATTTTTGAAGTACATTTAAAGCCAATTAAAAAATCGGAAGAATTAGATACAGAGTTTTTAGCAAAACAAACTCCTGGTTTTTCGGGAGCTGATATTGCAAATGTTTGTAATGAAGCGGCTCTAATTGCAGCTAGAAAAGATAAAAAAGCAGTTGACAAACAAGATTTTTAGATGCAGTTGATAGAATTGTAGGTGGTCTTGAAAAGAAAAATAAAATTGTAACACCAAATGAAAAAAGAGCAATAGCAATTCATGAGGCTGGACATGCTACAGTTAGTTGGATGCTTGAACATGCGGCTCCTTTAGTTAAAGTTACAATAGTTCCTAGAGGTCAAAGTCTTGGTGCAGCGTGGTATTTACCTGAAGAAAGATTAATAGTTCGTCCAGAACAAATGCTTGACGAAATGTGTGCTACAATGGGTGGAAGAGCTGCTGAGAAAGTAATTTTCGATAAAATATCTACTGGAGCTTTAAGTGATCTTGAAAAAGTGACAAAACAAGCAAGAGCAATGGTTACTATTTATGGATTAAATGAAAAACTTGGAAATATAACTTATTATGATTCATCAGGTCAAAGTGAGTATAGTTTTTCAAAACCTTATTCTGAGGAAACCGCTAGAGTAATAGATGAAGAAATTTCATTGTTAATTGAAAATCAATATAAAAGAGCAGTTAATTTATTAGAAGATAATAAAGATAAACTAATTCAGTTAGCTGATATTTTAATTGAGAAAGAAGTTATTTTTAAAGATGATTTAGAAGCTATTTTTGGAAATAGACCTCATGAAAAAGTGATTGAAGTTGATGCTTCTGAATATAAAGAATAGTCATTTTGTGTAAAAGTTAAAAAAACTTAGTCCTTTCCCCGAAAGAACTAAGTTTTTTTTTATCTTTGATACGCACTAGAGAAATGAAATACTTACTAAAAATACATGAGTCTTTTTAGAAAAATTTTTGGAAATACAGGAAATAAAAATAAGAGCGATAAAGATGCTGAAAAAAGCCCTTATGCTCCTGAAGTTGTTTTGCCTATAGATGAGATGTTTACACATAATTTTAAAAAAAATGGTGGTAAATTTATATATTGTGAAAATTTAGCCGAAGTTTCTGATAATTTTATAAATATTTTAGAAGAGAATGATTGGTTTGAATCAGTTGTTACTTGTCATGAACCAAAATTATTTCATTTATTAGACGAGAATAAACTTACCTACAAAAACAATCCTCAAAACCCAAAATTTTATTTTTCTACTTGTGAAAATTTAATTGCTAGTGAAGGGTCGATTCTTTTTTCTTCTAATCAATTAAAGCAATACAGACCGAATGATTTACCAACAGATATGGTAGTCTTTGCAACTACAAGTCAGTTTGTAAATAGCAAAAGTGATGGATTAAGGCATATCAAAAATAAATATGATAAAGAATATCCAACAAATATTACTACAATAAAATACTTCGAAAAAGCAAAAGAGGAAGATTTCCTGCAATATGGAACTGCACACAAAAATCTATATTTGCTTTTGTTAGAAGATCTTTAATATGAATGAAACACTAAAGAGAGCCATTTCAGGTGCTGTTTATATTCTTTTGTTAGTAAGCTGCATAATATATTCTAAAGAGAGTTTAGCAATTCTTTTTGGTATTTTTTTAATACTTGCAGTTTATGAATTTTGTAAATTAGCATCACTTAACTTCTATTTTGCTATCCCAATTTCAAGTTTAATGTATTTTTTTCTATGGAATAAAATGATATTACTATTGAACTGTGGACGTTTCTATCTGTTTTTTCTATTATTATAGCTTTAAAACTTTTGTTATATTTATTTGATTCTAACAAAACAAAGTTCAAGTTACTAACAAGATATACTTTGCTGATAGGGTATATTGTAATCCCTTTTATTCTAACAAATTATATTACAATTGGTCAAAAGAATAAATACAATGAAAAAATTCTCATTACTATATTTATATGTATTTGGACAAATGACACTTTTGCTTATTTAGTAGGTAAGAATTTTGGTAAACGAAAACTATTTCCAAGCGTTTCACCTAAAAAAACAATTGAAGGTTTTCTTGGAGGAATTATTTTTACTATTATTTGTAGCATGCTACTTTCAAAATATTATATTGAAACAAAAAATAGCTACATTTGGATTGTAATAGCAATTATAATTAGTATTTTTAGTACTCTCGGAGATTTAATTGAATCTAAATTTAAAAGAGTTGCTGAAATAAAAGATTCGGGAAATATTATGCCAGGACATGGTGGAATATTAGATCGTTTAGATAGTATTATATTTGTAGTACCATTTATTAATTTGTTTTATTTAATTTTATATTATGTTTCATAAAGAAGGAGCCAAAATTATTTTAATAACCCTTGCCATTGTTGTAGGAGTTATTTTTGCATCAGATTTTATATCAATTCAATGGATTAGAATTGGGTTAATTATACTCTCAATAGTGTTTTTAATTTTAATTCTTCAATTTTTTAGAAATCCAAAAAGAGATGTTGATAATAGTGACAATCATATTTTGGCACCAGTAGATGGAAAAGTAGTTGTAATTGAAGAGGTTTTTGAACCAGAATATTTTAAAGATAAACGTTTAATGGTTTCGATTTTTATGTCTCCTTTAAATGTTCATGTTACTCGATATGCACTTAATGGAGTTGTGAAATATAGTAAATATCACTCAGGTAAGTATTTAGTGGCTTGGCATCCAAAAGCAAGTGAAGAAAATGAACGTACAACAGTTGTTATAAATAATAGAATTTATGGTGAAGTAATGTACAGGCAAATTGCAGGTGCATTAGCTAGACGAATTATAAACTATGCAAAAGAAGGAATGCGAGTTGTACAAGGAAAAGATGCGGGTTTTATTAAATTTGGTTCAAGAGTGGATATTTATTTGCCGTTAGGAACTGAAGTTAATGTAAAATTAGGTGAAATAGCAATAGGAGCTAAAACAGTTATTTGTAAAAAATAAATGAGCAGTAAGGATTTAGACATATTATTTGATAAAGCTTTTGAAAATGCACAGCTTATTCCTCAAGAATCAGTACCTCAAGATGTTCAATTAGTTTTATATGGTTTATATAAGCAAGCTTCTAGTGGAACAACATCAATTCATGTTCAAAATCCGCAAGATTTAATTAATGCTTTTAAATTAAATGCTTGGATGCAAGTCAAGCATTTGTCTATTGATGAAGCTAAACAACAATATATAGATATTATTAACCAACTTATGAAAGAACGTAATATATGATAAAATTCTACACGGTATTATTAGTTACAAGTATATTACTTTCATGTAAAAATAATAGTGATTTAATTGAAGTTCAACTCCCTGAACCAGAAATTGAAACATCTGTAAAATATGGAAATCCAAACGATGTTAAGACAAATGGAGGTACTTTTCAATTGTATAAAATTACCTATCCATATAAAGCTTTAGAGCCAATTATTGATGGGCGAACAATGGAAATACACTACTCAAAACACTATTTAGGATATACTAATAAACTAAATAAGTTAGTAGAAGAAAGTAAGGAATGGGAAGACAAATCTATTGATGATATACTAGAAAAGGTAACAGATAAAAATCAAGATTTAAAAAATAACGCTGGTGGTTATTACAATCATTCTTTATATTATGAAATTCTAACTCCAAAAGGTGCCAAAAAACCAAAAGCAGAATTACTAGAAGCAATTAATAACGATTTTGTTTCTTTCGGTATTTTTAAAAATAAATTTATTTCTGATGCTAATAATCATTTTGGTTCAGGTTGGATTTGGTTAATAGTGGGCAAAGGTGGTAAACTTGAGATTGTTACTACAAATAATCAAGACAATCCTATTATGGCAGATGCTAAAGTAAAAGGAAGACCTATTTTAGCTATCGATTTATGGGAACATGCATATTATTTACAATACCAAAACAATAGAAAAAGTTATGTTGAAGGAATTTTTGAAGAAATTAACTGGGATAAAGTAGGGAAAAAATATATAGCTTCATTAACTGCAAATCAATTAAAACCAGAAATAAAAGTTAGCACACCTACTAAACCAAAGGAAGAAAATGTCATTAAACCAGTGGTTATTGAAGTAAAAGAAAAACCAACAGAAGTTAAGAAAGAAGAAATAAAGAAAGTGGAAGAATAAAAAGAGTTTGCTAGGGCAAACTCTTTTTATTTACTATAATAAATTATTTTTCAAATTCCTTTAAAGTATTGATGATAATTCCCACACAATCCAAGAGTTGATATTCTGTCATTACTAATGGTGGTGCAAAACGGATAATGTTACCATGTGTTGGCTTAGCCAATAAACCATTTTCGGCTAATTTCATACAAATATTCCAAGCTGTTTCACTATCTTCTGTATCATTAATAACTATAGCATTTAATAGCCCTTTTCCTCTAACTAATTTTACAATTGAACTAGTAACAATATACTCATTTAATTTATCTCTAAATAGTTGTCCTAAAGCTTTCGCATTTTGAGCTAAATTCTCTTCTGAAACTATATCAAGTGCAACCATAGCAACAGCTGCTGCTACAGGGTTTCCACCAAAAGTAGAACCGTGTTGCCCAGGCTTTATTACATTCATGATGCTATCATTGGCTAAAACAGCAGAAACAGGATACGCACCTCCAGATAATGCTTTCCCTAAGATTAAAACGTCTGGCTGTACATAAGAGGCTTGTTTTTCACACTTAGCTTCACAAGTACAATTTCCGCAAACGGCTAATAATGAACCTGTTCTAGCAATTCCAGTTTGTACTTCATCTGCCATAAATAAAACATTATTTGCTTCGCAAAGCGCTTTGGCTTTAGCTAAATAATCAGTACTTGGAACATAAACTCCAGCTTCACCTTGAATAGGTTCTACTAAGAAACCAGCAATGTTTTTTGAGGCAGTAATTGCTTTTTCTAAAGCATCAATATCATCATATGCAATTTTTATGAAACCAGCAGTGTATGGTCCAAAGTTTTTACGAGCATTTTCATCATTGGAAAAGGAAATAATAGTAGTCGTTCTACCATGAAAATTATTTTCACAAACAATAATTTGCGCGTCATTTTCTGGAATACCTTTTTTCTCATAAGCCCATTTTCTACAAATCTTTAAAGCCGTTTCCACAGCTTCTGCACCAGTATTCATGGGTAAAACTTTGTCAAAACCAAAATAGTCAGACATGTATTTTTCATATACTCCAAGCTTATCATTGTAAAAAGCTCTCGAAGTTAAAGTTAGGGTTTGTGCTTGTTCCATCATTGCACCAACAATTTTGGGGTGACAATGACCTTGATTCACTGCCGAGTAAGCCGAAAGAAAATCATAGTATTTTTTCCCTTCAACATCCCAAACAAATACTCCATTTCCTTTACTTAAAACCACTGGTAGTGGATGATAATTGTGTGCACCAAATTTGTCTTCAAGTGCAATAGCTTCTGCCGAACTCATTTTTTCTAAAACTGACATGATAAATGTATTAGATTATTAATCTTCAATTCCTTCTTTATTGGAGAGAAATCATCCTTATCAACAAAAATAGAAATTTTAGTTTAATTTACTCCTTAATTTATTACGAATTCTATACTATAATAATAAACAACTACTATACTAAAGTAGCAGTAGAGGTAATTTTAGTATTAAATAATCTAGAAATAGGACACTTTTTCTTCTGCTTTTTTAACTAGTTTCTGGAAATCATCGTTCGATATACCATGTATTTTA
>JAAURU010000116.1 GCA_012032075.1 Flavobacterium sp. | reverse complement strand
ATGCTACTTAATGAAAAAGGATATTACTTTGCTATCCTACTATTTGGACTCTTTTCTGTAATATCAGTACAAAAATCGGTTAGAGATAGATTGGAAGGCATACCTGTAACTGATATGTATTATGGTATTAGTTGGTTTACCACTTTAACTTCTATTCTACTATTAATAATTGGACTTTGGAATGCTGATTTACAATTAAGCGAAAAAGGTTTTTATGGAATGTCGTTTTTGTTAAGCCTATTTTCAGCAATAACAGTCCAAAAAAACACACGTGATTTACTGGTTTCAACAAAATTAGAAAAAGCTAACGAATAATAATCAATTCTACAGAAACAAAAAGGTTTGAAAGTAAAATTTCAACCCTTTTTGTTTTAGAAAAAATGAAAAAATGTACTTTTACAGTATGGAAGCACCTTTAGCAGAACGTATTCGTCCACAACATTTATCAGAGTATATAAGTCAGTTACATTTAGTAGGTGAACAAGGTTCGTTAACACATCAAATAAGCAAAGGAATTATTCCAAGTCTTATTTTATGGGGACCACCAGGAACAGGAAAAACAACTTTGGCTCAAATTATGGCTCAAGAAAGTAAACGTCCTTTTTATCAATTGAGTGCGATTCATTCTGGTGTGAAGGATATTCGTGAAGTAATTGAAAAAGCAAAACAAAGTGGTGGTCTTTTTACAGCTAAAAATCCTATTTTATTTATAGATGAAATTCATCGTTTTAGCAAATCCCAACAAGATTCATTATTAGCTGCTGTTGAAAAAGGTTGGGTCACATTAATTGGTGCTACAACTGAAAATCCGAGTTTTGAAGTGATTCCTGCTTTATTGTCTAGATGTCAAGTTTATATTTTGAATGCGTTTACCAAAGAAGATTTAGAAGCGCTTTTAAAAAGAGCAATAGAAACTGATGAATTTTTAAGAAATAAAAACATTCAGCTAAAAGAAACTGAAGCCTTATTAAGACTTTCTGGTGGTGATGGAAGAAAACTACTAAACATTTTTGAATTAGTTGTAAATGCTACTGATGATGACGTTATTGAAATCACTAACGATAAAGTTACGCATCTTGTACAGAAAAATACAGTATTATACGATAAAACTGGTGAACAACATTATGACATTGTTTCGGCTTTTATAAAATCAATTCGTGGTAGTGATCCTAATGGAGCTGTATATTGGTTAGCAAGAATGATTGAAGGTGGTGAAGATGTGAAATTTATTGCAAGGAGAATGTTAATACTTGCTAGTGAAGATATTGGTAATGCAAATCCAACGGCTTTAATAATGGCAAATAACACCTTTCAAGCCGTTACAACCATTGGTTTCCCAGAAAGTAGAATTATTCTTAGCCAATGTGCTATTTATTTAGCTACTTCTGCTAAAAGCAATGCAAGTTATATGGCAATTAATAAAGCCCAACAACTAGTAAAACAAACAGGAGACTTGTCAGTTCCAATACATTTACGAAATGCTCCAACCAAACTTATGAAAGACTTAGGCTATGGTGAAGACTATAAATATTCACACGATTTTCCTAATAATTTTGCCGAACAAGAATTTCTCCCTACTGAACTTATTGAGACAAAACTTTTTGAACCTAGTGATAATGCAAGAGAAAAAGAATTAAGAACTTTTCTAAAAAATCGTTGGAAAAATAAATATGATTATTGAGGAAAAGTTGGATGATGGAAGTTAGAAGTTAGAAGTTAGAAGTTAGAAGTTAGAAGTTAGAACAAAATTAAATTATGATTGTAATTTAGTCCAAAAAAAATCAATTAATTAAAACATTTTACAATTATAATAAGTATCACTATTCTTGAAAAATTTTCTCTATTTCAAACTTTAAATCTGGAAATAATGGGCTTGTAATTACTTCTCCTTCAATACAAGGTTTTAAACCTATGTATTTGTCGTTTTGTAAAGTGTAAACATAAATACAGTTTTCAGCTGGTTCAACAATCCAATATTCTTTTACTTTATTTTCTTCATAAAGATTAAATTTTATTCCCATTTCTTTTTTAGAATTTCCTGGTGATAAAATCTCTACAACTAAATCAGGTGAACCTATACAACCTCTATCATCTAACTTTGACAAATCGCAAACCACACACAAATCTGGCTGAACAACTGTAAGAACTTTACTATCATGTGTTGTTTTTTCAAAATTAATCAATCGTACATCAAATGGAGCGTAATATAATTTACATGGATTATTTTCTAAAAATTTATCTAAATATCTATTTAATTTATGTGATACTTCTTGATGATTTCTAGAAGGAGCAGGACTCATTTTAAAAATTTTTCCTTTAAAAAGTTCTACCCTTTCTTTTAAATTCCATAATAGATAATCTGCATAAGTATAAGACTTATCCATATCTAATTCATTAATATCTGTGATTATTTTCGACATATACACAAATATATTAAAAATTAAAACTTCACTTCTACTTTTTCAATAACCAAATTGCCTTTTTTATAATATTCAAAATACCAAGCTTCCTCTTTTTTATAAAAAATACCTTTGTCTAAAGTAAAATCATTTACGGCTAAATATATATTATCAAAAGAAGTTTTTTTCAATTCAAAAATCATTCTAGGAGTATTATCAACTAATTTAAAACCATTTCTATAGGTAATGCATATAATAAATTTCTCTTATTTAGCAAGTCATTATTTGTAGGTTGATTTTCTGTAACTATTGTTTCTAATACTCCTTTTATTTTCCTCTTGTTCTTGATTTGCTGGAGAAATAGTTAAATTTTCATTAGCTACTTTTAACTTTCCTTTTAATGAAGTTAAGGCATCACGAAATGTTTGTTGATAAGCTTTTTCGTAAGATTTTTCTTTACTAGAAGCTTCTATACTGCTCAAAATAATTTTATTTTGACAGTCTTTTATCTCAAATTTAATTCTTGTAAAAAACATAGAATTATTTTCAATGGCATTTACATACAAAGCATTACATCTATTGTTTGCTAGTTCTTGAGGCAAATCTTGAGTATCGAAAAATACTTTAAACCCTTCCGATTCAAAAAATATTTTTGTTAATGTGTTTAAATTATACCTATCTGCTTCTTTGAAAAAAGAAAACTGGCTTGGAACAATAATATATTTATAACTTTCTTGGGCTTTGATAACTAAAGAAAATAAAATAGTCGCTATAAGTAGTATTCTTCTCATATTATAAATGGTTTTTAAGTTCTAATAAATGATTAATTTGGGTTATATTTTTTTCAATTTTAATATTCTGCTCGTTAAAAAAGATAGCGTCAATTCCAAAACCTAAAAGCTCCTTCAACATCTGCTTCTAAACTATCACCTATCATTATACTTTCAACTTTATTGGCTTTTGCCAAAGTTAATGCATATTCAAAAATAGAGGGATGTGGTTTCTTAACTCCTGTCATTTTCAGAATTTGTAATGGTACTAAAATAAATGAAAAATATTGGAATTTTTCATTTTTTTATCTTGTACAAAATGAAAGCCATTAGTAACAATATGCAATGTATATTTTGAATGTAAATAATCTAAAATTTCTATGGCTCCATCAAATAAATGATTACTATTGGTAAATGCTCAATATAATCATCAGAAATTTTATTTACTATTACTTCAGAAACTGGTTCATTCAAAATCTCAAAAACATCATTTAATCTTTTAAATCGCAATTCTTCTTGCGAAATTTTATTCACTTGATACAAAGACCAATAATATTGATTTTTAGCAATATAATGTTTCAGAAAATCGTTTGTGGAAAAATTAAAATTGTATTCCTTGAAAATTAAATCGAAAGCTACTGCTGAATTTTTATCGAAATCCCAAAGTGTATGATCTAAATCGAAAAAAAGGTGTCTTTTGTTCTTAAATGTCATGATATAAAATTCCTAAAGTTTGAAGTTAGCCCTGATGGAAGTGGTATCCTTTTTAATTTTTTGTACGTCGACAAGCTCAGTATGACAAAAAATTAAAAAGATAAAACGAACAGCAGGAAGAAACGATAAAAAAAGCCCAAAAGATGGGCTTCCAATTAATTTCCAGCTGTGATCACTGCATTTTCTATATGATAAATCCAGTCTTCCACATCGTCTTGATTGTATCTAAAAGTTCCTTTTAAGGTAACATATTGATCGGTTTTTAATTTAGGTAAATCTCCCTTAAACTTAATTCCTGCAAGTGTTTCTGGACCTGATTTTCCACAAAAGAAACAAGCTGCAAATACATTTTTACTAATAGCATAATTTTTGTTATCGATAGGAATTATAAATCCACTTAATTGTACTTGTTTGCCTTGTAAAGCTTTTAACTTAGGGTTAACCACAGGAAACATAATTTCACCATATACTTTATCAGGCTTCTTTATAAAGTCAATTTTCCCTAATAGACTCCATGTTAAAGTATCTGTTAAAATAATGTTTTTTTGAGTTTTGAAGTTTGTGCTATTCTTTTTAGAACTAAACTAAAAAACAAAATAGCTCCAAATAAAACCATTGAAAATTTAATATAATTACGCATTTGCTAATGTTTTTGAAATATTTAATTGATAAGCCTTAACTGCTGGAATTAAAGCTGCGATGATTCCTACTATTATTGTTAATCCAAATAATAATCCTTCTTTTTGCCAAATAAATTCATAAGGATTAAAACTGAATTTAAAATCTTTTTCGGCAGAATTTGAAATAAATACTAACGCTACTCTTCCCAAAATCGTACCAAAAATAAAACCTACAATACAAAGTAATAAACTTTCGATTAAAACTAGATTTAAAAGTTGGTAACGTTTTGCTCCATTTACTCTTAATAATGCAAATTCATTTTTACGTTCTTTTAATGTATTGAATAAAGCAATGAAGATTGAAATCCCAGAAATAAACATAATACCATAAGCTAAATAACGAAGTGCCTCTATTCCTATACCAAATAAAGAAAATAAACGATTTACTTCTATAGCTGGAGAAGCCGCTTGCATTTTTGTGTTTTGTGCAATGATTCTTGGCCAAGTAACAATTCCCATTTTATTTCTAAATTTCAATAAAACAGCCGTTATTTCCATTCCTGGTTCACTTAAAGTCATATCTTCTTCTGAATGACTATGCTCATCATGGTCATGCTCGTGTTGATAATGTTCGTCTCCATCTTCATGAATGTGACCTTCTTCTCCATGTTCTAGATTGTGCATTTCAACTTCCTCATGATTACCATGCATTTGCCAAACACTTGGAATAGTACATAAAATAAGATTATCCACTACTCTACCTGTTATTTTTGCAATTCCTACTACTTTATAATCATAATGATCATGTACTTCTCCTTCAGCTGCGTCTCCATGTGACCCAAAAAAAGTATCTCCTATTTTAAGATTTAATTTTTGCGCAATCTCTCCTCCTATTACAACTTCAAAATTCTTTTGATATAATTTCCCTTGAGCTAAAGTTGCACCATGTTTTTCTAAATAATCAGGAGTAGTTCCAAGTATCTTATAACCTCTATAATTATCTCCAAATGCTAAAGGAATCGCTTTTTCTACAAACGGATGTTGCATCCAAACTTTTACAGAATCATAACTTATATTTCCTGTAGGAGCATCCACTTGATAAACTGATGATAAAATTAGTTGCAACGGACTTCCTTGTGCTCCAAGAACTAAATCGACACCATCAATATTATTACTAAATTTTTCTTCGAACTGTTTTTCTAAAAGTACTAAAACAGTAATTATGGCAACACTTGACGTTAGTAGAATGATACTTAAAATAGTATTTAAAGGCTTAAACCAAATATTTCTCCATGCTAATTTTGCTATCATGTTATATTAACGTTATTCGGTTACTAAATTTTTCTTTAATTCGATTATCATGTGTTACGATAACCAAAGCTGCTTTATATTCTTTTGAAAGGGAAGTTAACAAAGCAATGACTTTTTCTGCATTTTTATCATCTAAACTTGATGTGGGTTCGTCTGCTAATAAAACTTTGGGTTCATTCATTAAAGCACGAGCTATGGAAACACGTTGCTGTTGACCTATACTTAATTGGCTTGGGAATTTATTGGCTTGACTTGTGATATCTAATTGTTCCAATATTTTTTTAGCTCTAGCTGAGTTTTTCTTGCCTGTTGCTAACCAACTTGCCATTTCCAAATTTTCTAAAACCGTTAAAGCACTTATGAAATAAGATTTTTGAAATACCAATCCTATATTTTGACCTCTAAATTTATCATTTTTACTTTCTGAAAAGTGCAACGATATTTGTTTTGTCAATCTCAATACTTCCAGTCGTAGGAGTAAGTAAACCTGCCAGAATATGCAAATAAGTAGTTTTTCCTTTACCAGAATCTCCAGTTATTAAAATAGTACTTCCAGCTTCGCAGTATAAATCTGGCAAAATAAACGATTGCTCTTTGTTATAAGAAAATGTAATGTTTTTTGTGCTTATCATTTTTGATATGCTTTTATTTTAAGTGATGCAAGATAAGGAATTGATAAGAAAGATTTTCTTAATGTTTTCAAAAAAATTGGTCTTTGCGGTTATGTGAAAATGTACTAATAACCAAACTATAACAATTAACTCCCGCAAAGAACCAAATTAGCTAACTAAATCAATATTTTTGATTTTAGAATAAGAAATTGATACAAAGATTTTCTCACTATTTTTAAAAAAAAAGATGGCTCCTGTAGCATATGAAAAATTTATTAATAACCTTAACAATAACAAATTAAAACTACAAAGAGCCAAATTAATCTCTAATCAATGCTTATGATTTTTAAAATTTAGCAAATGACCAATAATCATTCCTATTCCACCTAAATACATTACCACACTGTGTTTGTGAGTAATGATTGTATAAATTATGCTTAATAAAATAAAACTTATAGAAATCAATAAAATTAGTTTTATATGTTTTTGAACGTTGTTTTTAGTATTTTTACAACAGCAAACAAACCTATTAGAGCAAATAGTAAATCTATCCAATGATTATGACTTACTCCTAACGGAATAATTGCAAAAAGAGGAAAAACCAAACAATGTACTAAACATAGTGTAGCAGTTGAAATTCCTATATAATCAAGAGATTTTGAAATATTTGTTTTCATTTTTTAAAAATACTTAAACGCAATATTGTTGCAAATATATAATAAAAAATAATATAATGGAGAAAAAAATTCAAAGAGAAAGAAATTCAACAACAAAACAAGAAATTATAAAGCTACTCGAACAAAAGCAAGAAGCTTTAACGCATAAAAATTTTCAAGATTATTTTGAAGAAAAAATAGATCGAGTAACAATTTATAGAGCTTTAGATAGATTAGTAGATGAAGGTAAATTACATAAAATTATAAGCTTAGAAGGTGCAATTCAATATGCAATATGCAAACCTGCAATCATCATGAAGAAGAAACACATTTACACAATCATGTTCACTTTTCATGTGTTAAGTGTGAGAAAACAATTTGCTTAGACGAAATTAGACCCGAAATTAAACTTCCAAAAGGTTTTGTAACTAAAGAAATGCAATTAGTCTTATCTGGTATTTGTTCAGATTGTAATTCTTAAAATTATTTAAAAATTCTTTTATCGAAAGGAAAATCTTCTTGTTGAATAATTTTTATTTTCTTGAAATCATCATGAAAAGGATTAAGTAAATAATTATAATCTCCTTGCACAACAGCAGAAGGCACTTTTAAAACAGCGCTTTTTTTATTTCGAAGAAAATCATCTCCAATTTTTTGAGTTTCAATTAATTCAGGAAAACTATTCCAGCCAATAGGTAATTTCTTAATATCAATCATTTCGATTACAATATCATCTGGAATAAAAACGGTTAACATAGCATAACCAGAAGGCAAAGTTGCTAAAGTAACATGTACCACTACCTCAGCCATGGCTAAGGCTCTACTTTGAGCTGTGTAAACCACTTCTATTCCCTTAGAATTCCATCTTGCCCCTGTTATAGATGCACCCACACCAGAAAGTTCTATAGGATATTTTTTATTAGCTAACCGAAATACTTCCATTACACAAAAATTCCATATTGAATTTTATTCAATTCATTCATAACCATTTCCTTTCCATAAGAATCTTTTAATAATTCAAAGGGTTGTAGGTTTCCCAATGCAAAATTTGGAGTGTTTAACCAAAGGTAAAATTGCTCTTTAGTATCAAAAACTTCTTTTCCTAATGAAGTAACTTCTGCAAGTTCCAGTATTTTTTCCGTTGGAATAGGATCAAAAACAAAATCTTTTTTTGACTTATTACGTTGTAACGTTCGTAAAGAAACACCTAAAAACTGCGCCCAATCTTCTTCGTTAAATGGAGTACGTTCTTTTATTAAATCATATATTTCATAAGGCAAACCTCTTCTAATAGAATGCACTATTAACATTCTGTTAGATAGAAATTTTTTATAAGTAATATTTTTATCAACCACAGTTAAATCAGACTCCTTCCCTACTTTAGAAACATACATTCTAACAGCTTTGTCTATTTTAATATCTGAATTAGCAACTAACTTTGTCATAATAACGTCATTTGTCTGTAAAAATACGACAAATGTCTTTGAAATACAAATTATTTACAACATTCCTTCATCTGCAAAACTAAAATAATCCTTTTCTGTAACTATAATATGATCTAAAACTTGTATTTCAAGACTTTTTCCTGCTTGTTGTAAGGCTTTAGTTAATTGAATATCAGCTTGACTGGCTTTTAATTTTCCAGAAGGATGATTGTGAGACAAAATAACTGCTGTAGCATTATGCTCGAGTGCTAATTTAAAAACAACGCGAGAATCAACAACTGTTCCTGTTAAACCACCTTTACTTATCTGCGATTTATAAATAATTTTATTGGCATTATTAAGGTATAACACCCAAAATTCTTCATGAGGCAACTCTCCTATTATAGGTTGCATTAATTGAAAAACTGCTTTACTAGAAGTAATTTTAACCAATTCAACTGTTTCTTCATCACGTCTTCTTCTGCCTAATTCTAATGCTGCTGCAATGGAAATTGCTTTAGCTTCTCCAATTCCTTTAAATTGCGTTAACTGTTGGATAGAAACTTTTCCAAGTTGATTAAGATTATTATTAGTAGAGGCTAAAATGCGCTGACACAATTGAACAGCGCTTTCGTTTCGTGAACCAGAACCTATAAGAATGGCTAAAAGTTCAGAATCGGATAAGGTTGATTTACCTTTAAGGAGAAATTTTCAATTCGTGGACGAGTCATCTTCGGTCCATTGGCGATTCAGCACCGGACACCTGGG
>JAAURU010000115.1 GCA_012032075.1 Flavobacterium sp. | reverse complement strand
GTGTGATTATAGCAACTGACGGTGATTTTAATGTAGGAATATCGTCGGACAATGAAATGGAAGATTTGATTGAAGAAAAAAGAAAATCGGGTGTATTTTTGACTGTTTTAGGCTTCGGAATGGGTAATTATAAAGACAGTAAAATGGAAATTTTGGCCGATAAAGGAAATGGAAATTACGCCTATATCGATAACATTCAAGAAGCCAATCGATTTCTAGGGAAAGAATTTAAAGGAAGTATGTTTGCCATTGCAAAAGATGTAAAAATCCAAATTGAATTCAATCCTAAACACGTGCAAAGTTATCGTTTAATAGGTTACGAAAACCGAAAATTACGTCCTGAAGATTTTAAAAATGATGCTATTGACGCAGGAGAATTAGGCAGCGGCCATACGGTAACAGCTTTATATGAAATAATTCCAACGGGTATAAAAAGTAATTATGCAACAGAAACTGATGATTTAAAATATACTACGAATGAAACAAAATATGATGAGTTTACCAATGAATTAGCGACCGTTAAATTTCGCTATAAAAAACCAGATGGAGACAAAAGTATTGAAATGATTCAGGTGATTGAAAACAATTCAATTCCAATTGAAAATGCGAGTGAAGATTTCAAATTTGCAACAGCGGTAGCTTGGTTCGGACTAAAATTAAGAGATTCAAAATTAGTTGAAAACAAATCATCTGAAGCTATAATAGCCTTAGCTAAAAAAGGAAAATCAAAAGATGAAGAAGGCTATAAAGCGGAGTTTATTCGATTAGTTGAAGCGGTGAAATAGTTATCCGTGTTTCGTTTTAGTGTTCAATAACCCATTTTAATAATCATTAAAAAAAATAAAATGACAAAATTTATATTATTTACAGTACTCCTTTTCTTCAGTTTCCAAATTCATGCTCAAGAAAAAGAACTTGGCCCACCATCCACAAAAACTCTTGGTGTAGAAAAAGAAACAAGAACCATTTATATCATTGGTGGCATTGCTGCTACAATTACCAAAGAAGATTTGGCTTTTGCCAAAAAATACAACATTCAATATCATGATTTTGGCTGTTTGGCTCCAATAAACTTTCAAGAATATGAAACGATTAATACTAAATTGTTTGAAAAACTAAATGCTGAATTTGGAGAAAATTGGCAAAAAGAAATTAAAAGTTCAGCAATGGGTTTTGAGAAATGGAGGAAGAGATAGAAGGCAGTGTTCAGTAATCAGTAAAATAAAATTAAAATATATGAAGTCAATTGTTTTAAGTATTAGCTTAATGTTTTCGCTAGTTATTTTTCTCAAGAAAAAAACTTTATTGATAAACCTTACATAGAAGTTGAAGGTAAAGCAGATACATTAGTAACTCCAAATCGAATTTATATCGATGTTTTGATTCTAGAAAAAGACACCAAAGGAAAAGAATCTGTTGAAGATTTAGAGAAAAAAATGTTTGATAAATTGGTCGAAATGGGTATCGATGTAAAAATAATGTTTTTATGAAAGACATGATTAGTTCTTTTAAAAAATATTTCCTAAAAACAACCGATATTCAGAAAACAAAATCTTATTCTATTTTAGTTTATGATGCAACTCAAACTACAAAAGTATTTATTGGTTTAGAAGAAATTGGTCTTTCAAACGTTAATATAGAAAAAACCGAACATTCTGAGTTCGATAAAATCCAATTATCGGTCAATTCAAAAGCTATAAAAAATGCAAAAGTAACAGCTGATAGTTATTTAAATCCACTAGGACAAAAAACTGGAAAAGTAATTTTCATAGGTAATATTCAATCTACAAATATGGTTGCTGGTAGAGTAAGCGGAATCCAAATAAGAGGTGCTTCAAGTTTTAAAAAAGCTATGAAAATAAAGGATATATTTCACTTATTGAATTCGAAAAATTAAAATTTCTAGTGAAATTGGAGTTCGCTTTGGTATAGAATAAAAAAGCTCCAACAGGAGCTTTCATCTAATTATATAGTTTTGGTGATTTCCTCACTGGATTTTGCTTTTCAAAAGCATAACCCATTTTTAACAACTTTTCTTCTTCAAAAGGCTTTGCTATAAATGTTAAGCCTATTGGTTCACCTGTTTCTTTATAGCCCATTGGAACCGTCAAACAAGGATACTTTGCCATAGCTGCATGACCTGAATTGTAATTATTTATAGATAAAACAGCATCTAAGTTATTTTGTCGCATTGGTACTTCAAAAAAAGAAACGGCTTCATTATAAAAACGTGCTTTTAATATAGTAAAATCTTCTTGGGTAATAGTTTCAGCTACAATTCCTTCAAATAACGCTTGTCCATAAGGAATTCTTTTTAAGGAGTCTTTTTTGTTGTAAGCCACAATATCATCAACCGATTTGAAATCTTTACTAACTGAAGAATATGATTGTAAGTATTTCGGTAAATCTACTTTCATATCGGCATTTAAAAATGTTATAAAACCATCAAAGTTGACTTTCTTAGCTTTAATTTCAACAATTTTTGCCCCTAAGCTTTTTAATTTTTCAACAGCATTTTTATATTCTTTTACTTCCATATAATCTTTAAAAACTCCAAATCGTTTTCCTTTTAGCTCATCATCAGAAAAACTTTCCCATGCATAAATAGTGTTAGAATTACCTATTGTCATTTCATCATTTGTATCTTCACCTGTCATTGCAGAAAGTAAAATGGCATTATCTATTACATTTTTAGTCATTGGTCCAGCCGTATCTAAAGTGGAGGAAATAGGTACAATTCCTGTTCGACTTATTTTACCAATAGTTGGTTTTAAACCTACTATAGAATTTTGACTTGAAGGAGAAATAATTGAACCAGAAGTTTCAGAACCCACAGCTGCAATTGCATAATTAGCAGCAATGGCAACTCCACTTCCTGAACTTGAACCACCAGTATCAAATTTTATTCTTCCATAAGGATTTAAAGTTTGTCCACCTATTGCACTGTAACCACTTGGACATTTTTCACACAAAAAATAAGCCCATTCGCTTAAATTTGCTTTCCCTAAAATAATTCCTCCTTTAGCTATAATTTTATTTGTAATGAATGCATTAGTTGCTACATTATTTTTTAAAGCAACTGAGCCAGCAGTTGTTGGCATTCCTGTTGTATTAATGTTGTCTTTTAATAAAATTGGCATTCCGTAAATGGGATGTTTTATTTCTTTTCCTCTATTAGAATCTCTTTGAATAGCTTCTGCAA
Organism: Flavobacterium sp.; assembly: GCA_012032075.1. Lineage (GTDB taxonomy): Bacteria > Bacteroidota > Bacteroidia > Flavobacteriales > Flavobacteriaceae > Flavobacterium. The sequence continues at coordinate 6,083 of JAAURU010000115.1, read as the reverse complement.
CTGCGTTAGGATTTATCGCTAGAATTCCATTTAAAAACGTTTCTTTATTACTTTCATATTTCAAAATGCGATACAAATGCCATTTCGTTAATTCTTCATAATTCAAAATACCTTCATCGATATTTTTTTGAATACTTAAAATATCTTTGTCAAGAATGTAAGGTAATAATTCTTGATAGTCACTTTCAGTAAAACCATTTAGTTGATTGTGTATTGTTTTAAAAAATTCGTTTTTATCAAAATTTTTAGACTGTATTAACTTAAAATGCAACCTTTCATTTTCACTCTTAGCAGCTTCTTTAATTTGAGTGGTCTCATCGTAAGCTTGCCAAACAGGTAAAGCAGGTTTTTGTTGACATGAGAAAGTGATAAATATTATAAAGAGTAGTGTTTTTTCATACCATTTGCATTATTACAAACAAATATATTGAAATAATGAATAATTCAGAAAAATCTTTTTATATATTTGGAGTCAAAACAAACAAACAAACAAACAAACAAACATGAAAAAAATTAAATTCTTTAAAAGAATTAAGCTTCTATTTTATGGAATCTTATTTAGTTTGGGATTACTTTTTATCTTAAGTTATACCCTTAAAAAGCCTGAATCTAATTATTTAGTTAGTAGCGCAATCGATTGTACAACTCCCCCACCTATGATAAATGCAATTTACTGCCGTTAATTCTGGAAGTTGGAATAATAAAAATACTTGGGCGAACCAAATTTTACCACAAGATGGTGATATAGTCTATATTCCTGCAAACATTACTGTAGATATTGTAAGAAGAGAAGTAGCAAGAATTAAATATATTAACATTGAAGGTAAGCTTGAAATGAAACCAAATTTCAATACAAGTTTATTCGTTGAAACAATATCTGTAGCAAAATCAGGTGCATTAGTAATTGGAACAAAAAGTACACCTATTAGTCCAAACTTAACCACTGAAATAACTTTTTTAGATAATGGAGTCATTACAAATCCTACATTAACAGACCGAGGTTTAATCGTAATGGGCACTTGCACAATCTATGGTTCTAAAAAAACTGGCTATGTTTCTGCAAGTGATGCTTCAATAGGGGCAACAAGCATTCAAGTTAATGGGACTATCGGAAGTTTTTGGAAAATTGGAGATCAAATTGTTATTCCAAGTACTGTTTTTAATCCAGGTAATTTAAGACTTGTTACTGCTGGTGCTGAAGAAAAAAACAAACCTAGTCCTGAAGCAATTGCAAGTTCTTTTCAAGATGAAAAAGTAACCATTACTGGAATAAGTGGCAATACAATACAATTTTCTCCAGCTTTAAAATACAATCATATTCGTCCTAAAGCTACATTGCCTTTTCATATTGCAAATTTAACAAGAAATGTAATTTTTAAATCTGAAAATGATGAAATCTCTAGAAGAGGTCATACCATGTTTATGAATGGTAGCAAAGTCGAAATAGAAGGAGCAAGTTTTTATCAACTAGGAAGAACTAACAAACGAAACAGATTAGATGATTTGTTAGAAATTACACAACGAGGACCAAATAGAGGAAAAGTAAAAGCAAACGATTTTAGAAATATCAAAAATCATAGAGGTAGATATGCTGTCCATTTTCATAGAGGCTTCTTTAATATGAATGATTTGAATACTCCACTAGCTTCGGTTACTAATTGTGTTGTTGAAGATACTCCAGGTTGGGGTTATGTAAATCATTCCAGTCATGTTAATTTTAAAGATAATGTTTGTTACAATTTTACAGGTTCTGGTTTTGTTACAGAAAGCGGAGATGAATTAGGTACTTTTGAAAACAATATTGCAATACAAGGTCATGGAAATGGAGAGTTAAGAGCAAGAAGATTAGGCTTCAATACACCAACAAGAAGTCCTAGTATTAATGATTTTGGATTTAGCGGTGATGGATTTTGGTTACAAGGAACAGCAGTTAGAGTCATTAATAATATTGCAATAAGTTGTAATGGATCTGGTATTATTTTCTTTACAACTGGAAGCGTTGATGACACTTATGCTAAAGCTCAATCAGATTTTACTTATAGTAGATTTGTAGGTTTTGGTGACAGTATTGCTAAAAAACTTTATCCAGCTTTAAATTCTGGAAATTTCCGTCCAAGGATAATTAAGACTGGATATACTCAAAGCGAAGGTACTGTATATTTAATTTCTGATTTTCCTATTTTAGAAGCAAGAGGAAATATCGTTTATGCAAGTCATACTGGATATAGTCAAAGATTTAATAATAACTCAAATAGCACTTTTTATAAACAGCTAAGCTTTGATTATAATAGAGACTTCGTTACAAATGGAACAATTAATTATCAAAGTCAAAATGTTTCAAATCATATTTTATGGAATAATTTCATCGCTATGAGTACTTCTTACTCTTCAAAAACCAATTTCACAAATTTTGAAATATATAATGGTGTAAGAAGAAATTATACAAATTATGATGATCAAATTTTAGATTGGGCAATTGCTGGCACTCATAGTTCTGACATGAAATATAGAAATTTTTCAATTGAAGGATATGGTTTAGGAGGTCTTTTAAATACTAATGGTAATGATATTGTTGAGAAAAATAATATTTTAAATACTGCTTATATCCAACATAAGTTAAAAAATAGAGAAGATAGAGGCGATAATGATGTTACCAGTTATGGAACTTGTGCAGCAATAGATTATAATAGTTCGAGATGGAATAATGATAATTCTATACGAATTAATTTCACATCAGACGTTGTTAATCAAAAGCAAATTGCTGTTCGATATAAAACAACAAATGCTATATACTGGACTTACAAAACTTTAGTAACAAAAGAAGGATATGTAAACTTACCGGTAACAAACTCAAATCAGGCATATGAATTTCAAGTTTTAAGAGGTTGTAATAGTGGTGTTTCTTCAAAATGGTCACAAACTGGCACTATTCAGCCTAGAAACTCAAATAATACTAAAATTGCTATTGCTGACAACATTTTAGCTTATCCAAACCCTGCTATTGCTGAATTAACTATAGAATTTAATGCTATTGAAGAAAATGGAGAGGTCAAATCATTAGAAATTTATAATTATAATGGATTAAAAGTTATAAATCCAACGATTACATCTAAAGATAAAAATTCTAAAATTATAGATGTTTCAAATTTTGAGAATGGCATTTACATTATCGAAATTACTTATGAAAACGGAAAAACTAGCACAAAGAAAATAATGGTTAGCAAGTGATAAATTAATTGTAAATTAATCAAAAAAGAGATTGGCAAAATTGTCAATCTCTTTTTATTTTCAAAATATTTATATATTATTTCTCAATCTCCTTCAAAGAATCCATTTTCTTTATTTCTAAGAATCCTTTTAAATCTTCAAAATGTTCTTTTACTCTTTTATTACCAAACTCGAAAACTTTAGTAGCCAAACCATCTAAGAAATCTCTATCGTGAGAAACTAAGATCAAAGTTCCATCAAAATCTCGTAAAGCATCTTTAATGATGTCTTTTGTTTTCATATCCAAATGGTTAGAAGGCTCATCCAAGATTAATAAGTTTACTGGTTCTAACAACAATTTTATCATGGCTAGACGTGTTTTTTCTCCTCCAGAAAGTACTTTCACTTTCTTTTGAATATCATCTCCATGGAACATAAAAGCTCCTAAAATATTTTTAATTTGGGTGCGAATGTCTCCAACAGCAATTCTATCAATAGTTTCAAAAATAGTTGCTTCTCCATCCAATAATGCAGCCTGATTTTGAGCAAAATAACCTATTTGTGCATTATGTCCAATCTCTACACTTCCACTATCAATACTAATTTCCTTCATAATAGCTTTAATCATGGTCGATTTTCCTTCTCCATTTTTCCCTACAAATGCTACCTTCTCTCCTCTTTCTATTACAATATTTGCATCTTTAAAGATTACTTTATCACCATAACTTTTATGTAAATCTTTCACCACAACAGGATATTGACCAGAACGAACAGAAGGTGGAAATTTTAATTTCAAGGCTGATGTATCCACTTCGTCAACTTCTATAGGAACCAATTTTTCCAACATTCTAACACGAGATTGTACAGCATCAGTTTTAGAAAAAGTGCCGCGAAAACGATCAATAAAAGCCTGATTATCTGCAATAAATCTTTGTTGTTCATCGTAAGCTTTTTGTTGATGCACTCTCCTATCTTTTCTTAATTCTAAATAATGAGAATATTTGGCTTTATAGTCGTAAATTCTTCCCATGGTTACTTCAATTGTACGGTTTGTTATATTATCAACAAAAGCCCTATCGTGAGAAATAACCATTACAGCTTTGGCTTGGTTTACTAAAAAATCTTCTAACCATTGAATACTATCCATATCCAAGTGGTTTGTAGGCTCATCTAGTAGAATTAAATCGGGTTTTTTTAATAGAATTTTTGCTAATTCAATTCGCATTCTCCAACCACCAGAAAACTCTTTAGTTGGTCTATTGAAATCGGCTCTTTCGAAACCTAACCCTTTCAAAACTTTTTCAACTTCAGCTTCATAATTCACTTCTTCAATAGCATAAAATTTCTCTGAAAGTTCAGAAACTTTTTCTATTAATTTCATGTAGGCATCACTTTCGTAATCGCTACGAATCGTTAATTGCTCGTTGATTTCGTCAATTTCTGCTTTCATTTTAAAAACTTCTGCAAAAGCCTTTGAGGTTTCTTCCATAACAGTACAATCGTCATTGGCTAGCAAATGCTGAGGCAAATAAGCAATAACAGCTTCTTTTGGTGCCGAAATATTACCACGAGTAGGTTTATTTTCTCCAGCTACAATCTTTAGCAAAGTAGATTTTCCTGCTCCATTTTTACCCATTAAGGCAATTTTATCGGTTTCATTAATGGCAAAAGTTACCTCACTAAAAAGCGTTGTTCCACCAAATTCTACTGCAATATCGTTTACTGTAATCATCTTTAAAAAGTTAGAAGTTAGAAAAGTTAGAAGTCAGAAGACTACAACTGCTAAAATTTTGAAGGTGCAAAGATAATGGAATAATTGAATTTGGAAATGTGATAGTTATAATTTTAGTAATTAAAATTGAATAGGTAATATTTAAAATTTGAAATATCTACAGTATTAAAAAAATAATATTTGCTAATCTTTAACAGCTGTATGTTTTAATGACAAGTATTTCTTCTTATCTTTGATAGTAATTAAACACAAAACAATTATGAAAAAATTAGTAATACTTGCATTTACCTTAGCGTTCGTTACAAGTTGTAAAAAAGAAGAAAAGACTGAAACACCAATTGAAGAAGTAAAAACAGAAGCCGTTTCTGGATTAAAAATAATTTCAGACTCTACAAAAGTAGGTTGGACAGCTTATAAAACCACAGAGAAAATTGGTGTTGGTGGAAGTTTTAAAGAAATTGAACTAAAAAACACACAAAGCGGAGAAACTCCTGAAACAGTATTAGAAGGTGCTTCTTTCTCTATTCCTGTAAGTAGTTTGTTTACCAATAACGAAGACAGAGATTACAAATTAAAAACAATCTTTTTTGCTGCTTTAAAAAATACAGAAATAATAGGTGGAACATTGAACTTTAGAGAAGGAAAATGTTTCCTAACGTTGACTTTAAATGATGTTACCAAACAAATGGAAGTTCCATTTACTTATGAAAATAAGAAATTTGCTTTAAATTCAACTATAAATTTAGACGATTTTGGAGGTCAAACGGCTATTTCTGCTATTAATAAGGCTTGTTATGAATTACATAAAGGAGCAGATGGTGTAAGTAAAACTTGGAGTGAAGTTGCGATTAATGGTTCTGTCTTATTCGAATAAAATAAAATCTATTCAATATAAAAAGACACTAAACAAAATAAAGTATAGTGTCTTTTTACTTTAATATAAATTAAGTTTTTAAAAGCTTAGATTTAATCCTAACTTGAAATTTCTTCCTCTTGTGTTATATCCAATATTTTCTTGAAAATCTTCATTAAATATATTGGAAACCGCTCCAAATACATTCAATCGGTTTTTAATTAAGCTATAAGATATATTTGTGTTTACCAATTGATAGGAACTCAAATTCACACTTTCATTAGCAAAAGT
>JAAURU010000114.1 GCA_012032075.1 Flavobacterium sp. | reverse complement strand
TTTTTGAAAAAGGCTTCAATATCTTTTTTTTGTTTTTCCCCTTTTTGCTGTTAGTTTACCAAAAACTGGTTTTACTGTAAATCCTTTTTTAGTAATAAATTAATAATTCCTTCATTTCCAGCTAAATGAGCAGCGCCCACAGCGGCAAATAAACTTCCTCTTTTTGATATTGAAGAAATACTATCTGCCATTATTTTATTTCTATTGATAATTAAGGCTTCATGTGCTTTTTTTGAAAAAGCTAATTTATATATCGAATCTAAAATGGTAATATTTTTATCTCTGTAATAATCAACAGTTGCTTCAGTAAAGGTTTTTTCTTTAAAATTTTATATAAAAGTTGAATGTTTTCTTCTTTTGGATTTGCATCATCTGCTTTAATTTGCAATAATGGAATCATAGATTCTATAGCATCTTCTAAACCTGTAATTTCTTTGTTGTATTTCCTACCCGCTTGACTAATAAACATATCCAAAACAGCATTTTCTTCAAAATCAGCATTTTGATTTTCAGAAAGTGATAGGTAGTTGTAAAAAAAATGACTTTTATTATTGAAAAAGCTAATTACATCATTTTTTGAAATTGGATTAAGGTAAAAAGAATTGTACAATTGGTTTGAATATACAAATTCTTTATCTTTCATTAGTCCTGAAACTTTTCCCCAAGTTTCAGGGTTACTTTCATTGGCAACAATATCTGAATTTAATAACGCATCAAAAAATGCATCAGATAGATTATAAGAAACTTTATCACTTACATGCATTGTTCCATATAAGTAGGATTTTTTTTGAAGACCATTTCCGCTAATTTCCCACAACATAGAATTTTCCGTTTGGGCAAACGTAAATGTAAATAAAAATAAAGCAAAGGTTAAGGCAATTTTTTTCAAGGCAAAATATTTAGAATAACAAATATATTATAAAAAAACCTCAATCAGAAGTTTGATTGAGGTTTTGTGTATTTTATAAAGTGCTAAAATTATCCTAAAGCAACTCTTTTGAATCCTGTAATTTCAACATTAAATCCTTTAACATATTCACTAACTTTTTTACTGTCATCTTTGATGAAGTTTTGATCTAGCAATGCTTTTTCTTGGTCTAAAGTAGTATTGTCAGAAATAAAACGCTGTATTTTTCCAGGAATAATTTTGTCCCAAATTTGTTCTGGTTTGCCTTCCGCTTTTAATTCAGCTTTAGCATCTTCTTCAGCTTGTTTTAAAACTTCTTCAGTTAATTGAGAGTAAGAAATATATTTAGGAACATTTTTTAGAGTTTTTCCTAAACGTTTTGCTTCTTCGTTTTCTTTTTCAATTACTGCAATACGAGCTGCAAGTTCAGATTCCACGAAAGCAGGATCAAAATCTTTGTAAGATAATGTATCAGCTCCCATAGAGGCTACTTGCATAGAGATGTCTTTAGTTAAGACGTCACCATTAGCAATTGGTGCAGAAATTGCAGTTAATGCAGCAATTTTGTTAACGTGAACATAAGATCCAACGAAAGCACCTTCTAAGATTTCAAAACCACCAATTTCGATTTTTTCACCGATAACACCAGTTTGCTCAATTAATTTTTCAGCAACAGTAATTCCGTTGAATTGTGAAGCTAAAAATTCTTCTTTAGAAGAGAAGTTGATTGCTCTTTCCACTAATTCTTTAGCCAAAGTTACGAAAGCTTCATTTTTACCTACGAAATCTGTTTCGCAGTTTAAAGTGATGATAGCTCCTTTAGTGTTGTCAGCATTAACAAAAGAAACAGCAGCTCCTTCAGAAGACTCACGATCAGAACGGTTAGCAGCTACTTTTTTGTCCTTTTTCTCTAAGGACTTGTATTGCTTTATCGAAATCTCCATCAGCTTCAACTAAAGCTTTTTTACAGTCCATCATACCAGCACCTGTAGCGGTTCTTAATTTGTTTACTTCTGCAGCAGTAATATTTGCCATATTATTTTTATTTAATATTTAAAATTTGTGTAAAAAAAAGAAATTCCAACGATTAAATCCCAAATTCCAACTTTATTAAATCGTAAACAATTAGTTTTTGATTTTTTGGAACTTGGAATTTAACTTTTTGGAATTTATAGTATTTATTCTTCTGTTGAAGTTGTTTTAGCCTCTACTGGAGCTTCAGCAACTTTTTTAGTTGGTTGATCTTCCTCTTCTTTGTCAGATTTTCTATCAGCAAGACCTTCTACAATAGCACTTGAAACTAAGCCTAACACTTTTTCAATAGATTTAGAAGCATCATCATTTGCAGGAATAACAAAATCAATTGGACGTGGATCCGAATTTGTATCAACCATTGCAAAAACTGGAATGTTTAATTTTTGAGCTTCTTTTATTGCGATGTGTTCAGCTTTAACGTCAACTACAAATAGAGCAGCAGGTAATCTAGACATATCTGCGATTGAACCTAAGTTTTTGTCTAATTTTGCGCGTAAACGATCAACTTGTAATTTTTCTTTTTTAGAAAGTGTATTAAAAGTACCATCTTTTTCATTCTATCGATAGAAGCCATTTTCTTAACCGCTTTACGAATAGTGATGAAATTAGTTAGCATACCACCTGGCCATCTTTCAGTGATATAAGGCATGTTACAAGCTGCTGCTTTTTCAGCAACAATATCTTTAGCTTGTTTTTTAGTAGCTACGAATAATACTTTTCTTCCCGATGCAGCGATTTTTTTCAAAGCCTCGTTTGCTTCTTCAATTTTTGCTGCAGTTTTATATAGATTAATGATATGAATACCATTACGTTCCATATAAATGTAAGGAGCCATATTTGGGTCCCATTTACGAGTCATGTGTCCAAAATGAACACCTGCTTCTAATAACTCTTTAACGTCAATTTTGTTTGCCATTGTGTAATAGTTTACGTTCCGTGTTATAGCAATTTCCAAGTAGTTACTTGCGTTAGTCTTGAAAATTTAGATGCTAAACTAATTCCCTTTTTACAAGGAATATCGGCAACTTTGTTTTAAATTCAATTTTAATTGTAATAATTTTTGTTCTACTAATAAAGGACACTTCGACAAGCTCAGTGTGACAATATTTATTAGATTAACGTTTCGAGAATTGGAATCTCTTACGTGCTTTCTTCTGACCAAATTTCTTACGCTCTACCATTCTTGGATCTCTTGTTAATAATCCTTCTGGTTTTAAAATAGCTCTGTTTTCAGCTTCTACTTCACACATTACTCTTGCTAAAGCCATTCTTACAGCTTCTGCTTGTCCTGTTGAACCACCTCCATAAACATTTACTTTTACGTCGAAGTTTTCAGCATTTTCTGTCATTGCTAACGGTTGTAAAACTTTGTACTGTAAAGTAGCAGTAGGGAAATAAGTTGTAAATTCTTTTTTGTTAACAGTGATTTTACCTGTTCCTTCTGTAACATAAACACGTGCAACAGCACATTTTCTTCTTCCTATTTTGTGGATAACTGCCATTACTTAAGATCGTTTAGGTTAATGGTTTTAGGTTTTTGAGCACCATGTGTATGCTCAGTACCTACAAATACATTCAAATTGCGGAATAATTCAGCACCTAATTTATTTTTAGGTAACATTCCTTTTACAGCTTTTTCTACTAAAATAGCTGGATTTTTTTGCTGCTGTACTTTAGCAGTTAAAGTTCTTTGACCTCCTGGATAACCTGTATGACGCATATAAATTTTGTCATCTAGCTTGTTACCAGTAAAGGTTGATTTTTTCTGCGTTGATAACAATTACGTTATCTCCACAATCAACGTGAGGGCTATAACTTGGCTTGTATTTACCTCTCAATAGCATAGCTACTTTTGAAGCAAAACGACCTAAGTTATGTCCTTCAGCATCAACCACAATCCACTCTTTTTGAGCAGTTGCTTTGTTTGTTGACACTGTTTTGTAGCTTAATGTGTTCACAATAATTAATTTAAATTAAACATTCCATTCCCAATTAAGGGAGTGCAAAAGTACAATTATTTATTATATATGCAAACTGCTTTTATATATTATTTGTGTAATCTTAAAATTTTACATAGCGATATACTAAATTAGGAATAAAATAGTTTTCTAAATAGTACGTTTACTATGTTTACAAGATTAAAATTATTATTTTTACCCATTAAATATTAATTATGAAGTCTAAAGCTACTTTAAAACAAATTGCAAAAGAGTTAGGAGTTTCTATTTCTACTGTTTCAAAAGCCTTGAGTGACAGTCCAGAAATTAGTCAAGCTACTAAAGATCGTATTAAAGAGTTTGCTCAGCTTAAAAATTATAAGCCAAATTTAATGGCTAAAAATTTAAAGTATCAAAAGACTAACACAATTGGTGTAATAATACCTAATATCTTAAATTCTTTTTTTGCCAAAGTTTTTAGTGGTGTTGAAAATGTGGCAAGGAAAAGAGGTTACAATATTGTTACTGCAATTTCTAACGAATCTCTAGAAAGAGAAATACAACTGATGGAAATGTTGAATAATGGTGCAGTAGATGGATTTATTTTGTCAATTTCAGAAGAAGCTCAGTTGACTAAAAAATTTCAGCATTATGATGCCATAATTAAAAGTGGAACTCCTATAGTTATGTTCGATAGGGTAACTGATTTAATTCCATCAGATAAAGTTATTGTAGATGATTTAGATTCGGCTTTTGACGCTACACAACATTTAATAAATTTAGGTTGTAAAAAAGTTGCGTTAATTTCTACTATACACAATTTGAGTGTTGGAAAATTGCGTTTTGAAGGCTACAAAAAAGCATTGGAATTAAATAAAATGAATTTTAATGAGGATTTAATTCTGATTGAAAATGATGAAATGGTTTTGATAAAAAGCTGAAAGAGCTTTTATCAAATAATAAGGTAGATGGTGTATTTGCTGTGGATGAACAATCAGCAACAAAAGCCTTGAAATTTGCATTGAAAAAGGATATAAAATTCCAGAAGAACTAAATATTATTGGCTTTGCTGATGGTGTGTGGTCTAAGCGATTAACACCTAGTTTATCAACCGTAAGTCAGCATGCTCCAGAAATAGGTGAAAAAGCGGCAACTTTACTAATTGATCGATTAACTTCTAAACCAGAGGAATTTCCAACTTATAAAACGGTAGTTATTAAAACAGAATTAAGACAAAGAGATTCTACTCGAAAACTATAATTGTTTGGCTTTATCGTCTTTCCAAGTAATGTAACCAAGTATTGCATTAATAAAGTAAAAAACATATTTGAAAATGTTAGCAATATTAAGAAGCATAACACATTGAATCACTTTAGATAAATTATAAATTTGCCACATTAACCAGTTGTCAGGATACATTCTAGGAGTGTTGAAAGTGCCACCAAAAGTTATTCCAGCTGGAATTGCAATTGCAAAATACAAACTCCATTTTATTTCTCCTGTAGATAAATAGTAAAATCCTATAAAGTTTAAGAGAAATGAAAGTAACATTCCTAAAATTAAATTGCGATAAAAAATAGCATCAATACTATTCAATACCATTTTCTTTTTCCAAACTTTATAAGCTAAATAATTTCCTATTACAGAAACTGGATATGTTAAAAAAGCAGCTAAATTTCCTAATAAATGGTCTATTGCACCGCTAAGAAAAGTGTTAAATGTATGGATAAAATTTCCTAAGTTGTTCTTTTTGGTCACAAGTCTTGTTCCAACCATAGAAAAGCCAACGTTTAAAATAGAAAAAATACCCAAAGGGAAATTATAACTAGTTTTTCCTAAAGTTATTGGAATTTTGGTTTTGTGATACTCCAAATAAAATGATCCTAAAAGAACAATAATAAGGCCTACAATGTCTAAATATTTCCCGTTAGTAACTGCTTTGATCTTTAGTAAAACTGGATTAGGAATTTTTGATATTAGTTCCATTATTCTTTTGTAAAGTTTAATTTTACACCACCTTGGTTTAAAATTAAATTATTTTGATCAAAAATTATTGTAATACCTGCTGGTGCAAAAATAAATGTTTTTTCATCTTGCATTGTCAATAAAAAAGAGCTTTGTCCTGTGGCTTGAGCCAAAAGTTCTCCTTCTTTTTCAAAAATAGTAATTTTTAAAGCAATATCTTTTGAAATATATATTCCTGAATATTTTGAGATTAGCTCTTGGTTGATTTTTTTAAATGATGGAAAAGGAAATGGCAACTTGTAATAAATACTTAAAACCCCAATCATTATATCATTGGTGTTAAAGTTATCTCCATTAACAAGTAAAGAAATGCTCAATTGTTCTTTTGGATAATAGCCAAGAGTTGAGTTGAATCCTTCTATCTTACCATTATGACCATAAAAACGTCTTTCACCAAAAGGAAATTGAAATAAAGATTTTCCATAACCGTCTTTAAGTATTTTCATTTGTTCCAAAGAAGAAGGTTTAATCAATTTACCCTGAAATAATGCACTTACAAATTTAGTTAAATCTGAAGGAGTTGAAACTATTGCTCCAGCAGCATAAGCAGTATCTTTTTCCCATTCTTCAACTTTTTCCCAGCTTGAACCATCATGAAGATAAGAAAAACCTTCATTATTTGAGACTTGAACTCCTTTTGTGGGATAAAAAGTGTTTTTTAAACCTATTTTTGAAACAATTCTTTTGTCAATATTTTCAGCATAGCTTTTTTTGGTAACTTTTTCAATAATTCCACCTAATAAATAATAATTAGAATTACTATATTGAAATTTACTATCAGGTTCAAATATGGAGTCGTAGTTTGTAATTTTTGTAAAAATAGCTTCCTTTAAATCGGGTGCTTTTAATTCTTCACTTGTAATAGAGTCTTGATTGATATAATCGGGTATTCCAGATCTATGGTGTAATAATGCTTCTATTGTAATTTTATCAGCATTCTTAACATTTGGATAAAAAGTAGCTAAAGGGGTTTCTAATTTTAATTTCTTTTCTTCGATTAACTGCATGATTACAACTGCAGTTAAAGTTTTACTGATAGAGCCAATTTTATATTTGGTGTTTTCATTAGCTTTTGTTTTGGTACTAACATCACTATAACCATACCCTTTTGCAAAAACAACAGTATTTCCTTCTTGAATGGCTAATGAACCCATGAATTTATCGTTATTTTCTAAATAAGTCAATAAACTGTCAATTTTTTGAAGTTTTGGTTCTACTTGAGCAGAAATAGTTAAGTTAAAATAGAGTACGGTGAATAAGAGAATTTTTTTCATGGATTTTTTCTAGTTTACTAATTAGACAAAATGATTCTTCATTTGTTACAAATGACAGCGTAAATGTAATTTTTCTCTTTGAATACTATTTTGTTATCTACTAATTGAAACGATAAATTGTTTTTGAAGGCAATACTTTCAATTATAGAAATTTCGCAATCTTCAGATAAAATCATAAAAACATTTTGAAATTCAACTTTTGAACTGAGTTGATAAAAAAGCTTTTCAAAATACTCAAAATTTTCACCACAAAACCAAGCTTTTTCTTTAATGTTTTTTGGTTTTTTAGGATAATAAGGTGGATTAATGATGATGTATTCAAAATTTATTTTTTCAAAGGAATCAAATAAATCAGATTGAACTGTTGTAAGTAGAAGATTGTTTTTTATTGCATTTTTATTAAGAAATTCTAAAGCCGTTTCATTAATATCAGACGCAAAACGTTAGCTCCTTTTTTTGACGCAAATAAAGAAATGATGCCACTTCCACAACCTAATTCTAGAAAATTTTTCTTGCTTAAATCTAATGGTTTTATAAAATCTAGCAAAATTTTTGTGCTTAAAGTTAAATATGGTGGAAAAACATCTGGATGAACTTTTACACAAATTTCATCATAGCAATATTTTCTAGGTTTATAATAATATAATTTTAAACCAATTTTTAAGAAAGGATGCGTTATTTTCTTTATGAAATTTCTCATTCCGAATAAAATCCTTCGATTTCAGGTTGACGATATTTCCAAAGTTTATGCAATGCTTTTATTTCATATGGATAATGATAGATTCCCGTTTTATATCGAATTCCAGAAATTAATTGTAATACATGTTTTTTATAACCTTTGATTCTGAAATCCGAAACGGTTGGATAATACCCATTTAAAACGGTTTCGAAATTTTTAATGGTATCAATCATATAAGGTTTTAACCAAGGAGTTAAAGGGTTTTTCCTTAAATCAAAATTTTCCCAACTTGGTGAAATCCAATCTTCAAGTTTTTCAGGAAAAGAAAAACCAGCATCTAAAATTTGTTGGTACAATTCTGAACCTTCAGTAGGAACAGGACTAAATAAATAGATAATGATTTCTGCATTAGGATTGATTTCTTTTATTTCTTTAATGAAATTAATGTCCCACAAAATTTGATCATAAACTTCTTTTTCAGTTTTGGCTGGCATTCCTAATACAAAAGATAATTCCGGAATAATATCGGCTTTTTTCATGCGAAGTACAAAATCTTTAATCATTTGTCCCGATTGTGTTCCACCTTTGTTCATTTGTTTTAAAACAGCATCATTACCAGTTTCAGCACCTAGAAATATCATTTTGCAACCTGCTTTTCGCATCAATTTTAAATCATCATCGCTGTACATATTGATAGTATCAATTCTACCTTCTCCCCAATAACTTATATTGTCGTTTAAAATTAATTCTGAAAACTCTAGCACTCTCTTCTTTGAGGTGAAGAAATTGTTATCATGAAATTCTATTGCATCTATATTATATTTTTCTTTAAAGTATTTTACATCTTCATAAATTCTACTTGCTGACATTCCTTTCCATTTAGCATTGTAAATGGGAACCACTGCGCAAAATGAACAAGAAAAAGGGCAACCCATGCTAGAATGATAAGATAAAGTCTTATTTCCCATAAAGGTTTTTGCCAAATAATTTTTTACTGAATAAAACGAGTTCAAATAATCATAAGGAAATTTAGGTAGCGTATCTTGATCTAATAAAGCTTCAACTGCGGTTTTTACTATTTTACTATTTTCATCTTTATAAATTAGATTTTTTATAAGAATTAGATTTTCTTTTTTCTTTTCGTTTAAAGTTTCAATTAATTCTGGAAAAGTATTGTCTCCTGGACCATTAATGACATAATCCACATAACCAGAGTTTAATGAAACTTTATATTGATTCGAAGCAAAATAACCACCCCAAACAGTTATAACTTTAGGGAATTGTTCCTTAATTTTCTTTGTAAATGGTATAGCTTGACGCAATTGTGGTCCAGGCATTACGGTTGAACCAAAGTATTTGAACTCTCCCGTTTTTAAATAGTTTTCGATGGTTTGCCAAGGATGTTCTTCTAAATTTCCGTCTACAAAAACATAATCATATTTTCCATGAATT
>JAAURU010000113.1 GCA_012032075.1 Flavobacterium sp. | reverse complement strand
TGGGAACTTTAGACAATATAGATTAGCAATTGCATGTACAATAGAATATTCTGCATTTCACTTGAATGCAGCAGGAACTCCAACAACAGCTACTCTTGCACAAAAAAAAGCAGTTGTTTTATCCGCAATGGTTGTAAGTATGACTCGTTTAAATGGTGTTTATGAAAAAGAAATGTCATTGAGAATGAATTTAGTAGCTAATAATGATCTTATTATTTTTATTGATTCAGATAATTTTACAAATTCTCCAGCAATGATTGATGAAATTCAACCTATTGTTGATGCTGCTATTGGTTTTGGGAATTATGATATGGGTCATGGATACTGCACTACTGATTCTGGTGTTGCTCAACTAGCTTCTGTTTGTGGAACAGGAAAGGCCAGAGGGATTACTGGACAAATAAATCCAGTTGGAGATCCTTTTGATATTGACTATGTTGCACATGAAATGGGACATCAATGGGGTGCAAGTCATACTCAAAATAATGCATGTAATAGATCAGCTGCTTCAGCTTATGAACCAGGAAGCGCTAGTACAATTTTAGGTTATGCTGGTATTTGTTCACCAAATGTTCAAAATAATTCTGATGCTTATTTCCATGCAAGAAGTATTTTACAAATGAGTAGTTTTGTTACAAGTGCTTCAGCATCATGTAGAACTATTGCGCCTAATGGTAACATTGCACCAGTTGTTAACGCTGGATCTAATTTTATCATTCCTAAGAGTACTCCTTTCATATTAAAAGGATCAGCTACTGACGCAAATGGTGACGCTTTAACTTACTGTTGGGAACAATATAATAATGAAGTTTCTACTCAACCACCTTTACCAACAGCAACATCGGGACCAAATTTTAGATCTTTGACTCCATCAAATTCTCCAGAAAGATATATGCCTAGAATTCAGGATGTAATCAATAATAATATAGCTCCTACTTGGGAAGTTGTTCCTAGCGTTCCTAGAACGATGAATTTTGCTTTAACAGTAAGAGATAATAGAGTTGGTGGTGGAATGACTAAAAGAGGTGACATGACAGTAACAACAGCTAATGTTGGCCCTTTTTTAGTTAACTCTCCTAACACAGCTGTAACATGGTTTGTGGGAGCTAATCAAAACGTGTCTTGGGATGTGGCTGGAACTACAGCTAATGGAGTTAATACTGCATTTGTTGATATCTTTTTGTCAACAGATGGAGGATTGACTTATCCGATACAACTTGCTAGTCAAGTTCCAAATAATGGTAACGCAACAATTATTGTTCCTAATAATGTTGGGACAACAAATAGAGTAATGGTAAAAGGATATCAAAATATTTTTTTCGATATTTCGAATGTTAACTTCTCGATTGTAACACCAACAGCAACTTTTGCAATATCTGAATCAGGGCCACTAACTAATCAAATTTGCACAGGATCCTCGACTGTTTATAATTTTAATTATAGTGCTTTGGGTGGATTTAGTGGAACAGCAACTTTTAGTGCTACGGGAAATCCTTCTGGTTCAAGTGTAGTATTTAATCCACCTACTATGGGTGCTACTAGCGGACTTGTTACTATGACGGTAAATGGACTCACAGGTGTTGCAGCAGGTAGTTACAACATTACGGCTACAGCAAATTCTGGTACAATAACTGATAATATTCCTTTTGTTTTAAATCTAGGTGTTCCAAATGCAACATTATTATCGCCATCAAATAATGCAACCGCTCAGAATATATCACTAACACTAACATGGGACTCAGTTGCTGTAGCAACGTCGTATGACGTTCAAGTTTCTACAAATAATACTTTTACAGCTATTGTTAGTTCAGGAACAGTTACATCAAATTCTTATAGCGCTAGTGGTTTAACTCAAGGCACTACATATTTTTGGAGAGTTTTACCAAAGAACGCTACTTGTACTGGAATTTATAGTAGTCCATTTACTTTTACTACTGGAACTATTTCTTGCGCAACTACTAGTTCTTCAAATGTACCAGTTGCAATTTCAAGTTCAGGTGCTCCTACGATTACATCTACTTTAACTATTCCTTCAGGAGGGAGTATTTCAGATGTAAACGTATCATTAAATTTATCACATACATATGTAGGTGATTTAACTGCTATATTAACTAGTCCAAGTGGAACTATTGTTGAATTATTTAATCGTCGATGTACTTCAAATGATAATATTAATGTAACTTTTGATGATTCTGGGATAGCTATAGTATGTGGTACTAATCCAGCAATATCTGGTACTGTATTGCCAGCTCAGTCTTTATCTGCATTTAATGGATTAAACTCTACCGGAACATGGACCTTATCAATTACTGACGGATTTGATTTAGATGGAGGATCCTTGAATAGTTGGAGTTTAAATATTTGTACAGTTCAAGCATTATCTTCAAATAATTTTGAATTTCAAGATTTTGCTTTGTTTCCAAATCCAAATAAAGGAAGTTTTACAGTTAAATTTTTATCTGAAACATCAAGCAATATTGATATAAACATTCATGATATAAGTGGCAGACAAGTATATAAAAAATCGTTTGTAAATAATGGAACTTTTAATCAAAATATTGAATTGAATAATGTACAAAAAGGTATTTATTTGGTTTCTATTCAAGAAGACGATAAGAAAACCGTAAAAAGGATAATTGTAGAATAAGTAGCAAATAATTATTTGTATAAAAAGAGGATTTTATTATATACTCATCATTTTTTACAAACTTATCTTTTTTACAATTACTTTTGTTTAAACAAACAATAAGAAAATGAAAAACAATTTATTATTAACAGTATTAGCGTTATTTTTTTTATTTAATAATGCTTATTCCCAAAAAACTTTTTGGACAAAAACTAATTTTGAAAAAACCAATAGTTTTGAGAAATTTCAAAGAACTACTATGCCTTCCAAGTATCAAATTTTTTCTTTAAAATTGGATGAATTTAAATTAGCCTTATCAAATGCTCCAACTGATTTGAGCGGAAAAACATCAAATGTAATAATGTCTTTCCCAAATGCGGATGGAGTTTTAATGAATTATAGAGTTTATAATTCTCCAGTTATGGAAGCGGGTCTTGCAGAGAAATTTCCTGATATTAGAACATATTTAGCTAAAGGTATTGATGACAAAACTGCAATTATGCGAATTAGTTTTACTCAATTTGGACTGCACTCAATGACTTTATCAGGAGACACGGGTGCTACATATATAGATACTTATACAAAAAGATTTAAAAAATTATATCGTGTATAAAAAATCTGACTTGACTAATTTAAAAACTTTTGAATGCGGCTTTGATGAAATAAATCATGAAGCTTTTAAATCAATACAACAAGATTTTGATTTTCCAAGAGCTAGTGACGGTAATTTTAGAACCTATAGATTAGCAATGGCCTGTACTGGGGAATATGCTGCATTTCATGGAGGAACTATTTCAGCTGCACAAGCGGCAATAGTAGTTACAGTAAATAGAATTAATACTATTTATGAAAGGGATTTTTCAGCTAGACTTATTTTAGTAGCTAATAATAATTTACTAATATATACCAATGGAACTACTGATCCATATACAAATAATAATGGAACTACTATGTTAGGAGAAAATCAAACAAATGTAACCAATATTATAGGTGCAGCTAATTATGATATAGGTCATGTTGTTAGTACAAATGGTGGTGGAGTAGCTGGGCTTGGAGTATTTTGTAATGATACTCAGAAAGCAAGAGGTGTTACTGGAACTAACTCACCTATAGGAGATCCTTTTGATATTGATTTTGTGGCTCATGAAATTGGACATCAATTTGGATGTAATCATACTTTTAATGGAGATGCAGGTAATTGCGGAGGTGGTAATAGAAATAATGGAACTGCTGTTGAACCAGGAAGTGGAACAACAATAATGGCTTATGCAGGTATTTGTTCTCCTCAAAATGTTCAATTAAATTCAGATGCTCATTTCAGTTTTATTAGTATTCAGGAAGCTAATACAAGAACCTTATTAGGCACTTCTTGTGCGAATATAACGGCAAATAACAATGCAACTCCGATTGTAAATGCAGGTCCTGATTATACTATTCCAAGAGGTACAGCATTTATTTTAAAAGGATCTGCTACTGATGCAAATAATGATGCTTTAACTTATTGCTGGGAACAAACAAATACTGAAATATCAACTCAACCACCTGTTCAAACAGCAACTACTGGACCAAATTTTAGATCTAGATTACCAGTTGTTTCTTCAGATAGATATATGCCAAGAATTCAAGATGTTATCAATAATAATTTATTACCAACATGGGAAGTTGTTCCAAATGTTGCCAGAACAATGAATTTTGCCTTAACAGTTAGGGACAATAGAAGCCCAAATGGTGGTCAGACTGGTATTGATAATATGGTGGTTACTACCGCATCAGTTGGTCCTTTTTTAGTTAATTCTCCAAATACAGCAGTATCATGGGTTGCAGGCACTAATGAAAATGTTACTTGGGATATTGCAGGAACTACTGCTAATGGAATTAATGCATTATTTGTTGATATTCTTTTTTCTACTGATGGAGGTTTAACTTATCCAATTTTGTTAGCAAGTAAAGTTCCGAATGATGGAGCAGAAATAATTACTGTTCCAAATAATCCTGGAACTCAAAATAGAATAATGGTAAGAGGATATAAGCATATTTTTTATGATATCTCTAATACTAATTTTACAATCACTACAGCACCTTCTACTTTTTCAGTGGCATTTTCTGGAGTAGAAGAATCGCAAAATAAATCTTCATGTCAAGGAACAAATACCTCTTATGATATTAATTATACCACTTTAAGTGGATTTTCTGGAACAACAACTTTTAGTGCTACTGGAAATCCTGCAGGTTCCATTGTAAGTTTTTCACCAAGTTCAATTTCAACTAATGGAACTGTGATAATGACAATTAGTAACACAAATTCAAGTCCAGTTGGATTATTTAATATAATTGTAGTAGCAACTTCTGGAGGAATCACTAAAAATGTATCTTTCTATTTAAATTTATTGAGTTCTTCTTTTCCTGCAATGTCACTTACAAATCCGGTTAATAATGCAACAAATCAAAGCACTTCATTGATGTTAAATTGGGCAGCAAATTCAAACGCAAATTCTTACGATGTACAAGTTGCGACTGATAATGCATTCAATAATATAATTAGCTCTGGTACAGTTACTAATACTAGTTATTCTTTAAGTGGATTAAATATTTCTACAGATTATTACTGGAGGGTTTTGCCTAAAAATAGTACTTGTAGTAGTGTTTACAGTTCTCCATTTAAGTTTACTACTGGTCAAACATTATGTAATACTATATCTTCTACAAATGTACCAATCATAATATCTAGTTCTGGAACACCTACTATTACTTCAACGTTGAACGTGCCTTTTGGAGGGTCTATTTCAGATGTAAATATAACAATGAATGTTTCTCACACATGGATAAATGATTTAACTGGTACATTGAGAAGTCCTTCAGGGACAGTTGTTGAACTATTCTCAAGAGAATGTACAAGTTCTTCAGCTTTTTTTGACTTAAATGCCACATTTGATGATTCTGGAATAGCACTTGTTTGTGGAAGTAATCCAGCGATATCAGGAACAGTAATTCCTAATCAGGCACTTTCAGCTTTTAACGGCTTAAATCCAACTGGAACATGGACTTTAACTATTTCTGATGAATTTAATCAAGATGGAGGAATTTTAAATAGTTGGAATTTAAGTATATGTGCTAATCAAGCACTATCTTCAAATAATTTTGAATTTCAAGACTTTGCTTTATTTCCTAATCCAAATAAAGGTAATTTTACTTTATCGTTTACATCAGATGACTTAAGTGATATTGTTATTGATGTTCATGATATAAGCGGAAGAAAAGTATATAAAAAGTCATTTGCAAATAATGGTACTTTTAATCAGAATATTGATTTGAATGATGTACAAAAAGGTATTTATTTAGTGTCAATTATTGATGGTGAAAAGAAAATGGTAAAAAGAATCGTAGTAGAATAAACCCATTTTATATGTTAATAATCTCTTTTTCGATAAGAAAAGAGATTTTTATTTAACAGAAGTGCTTATTGTTTTTATTATTTGAGGAACTTCTGTAATTAAAAAATCTAAAGTTAGTTTATATTCTTCATTCTCTTTAGTTAAACTTAAGTTCCCTTTAGTAATATTGAAATAACCTGCTTGCCCTTTACAAAAACAATGTCTGCCAAAAAGCATTTTAGTTGTTTGTAAAGCATTATCTGATAGATTTAAACTTGTTTCAGTATTATTTATCTCAAAAATAATTTCTTCTCTATAATTACCATCTGCATAACCTTTTTCATTATCGCGCTGGTATTGAAATTTTATGATAGAGGTTTTATTATTAACAATTTCTTGAAAATAAATTTGATTAAACTCATCCTTTTTTATGGCTAAACTTTTATTTTTTAAAATTTCAATAGTACATGTCCCATCTTGAGGGCATGAATTGTTTTTTGTTGTAATTTCGATTTCTTCTTCCATTTTATTTTCCCTATCTACTTTATTTTTAGCACTTTTACAATATAATAGCAAAATAAAAAAAGGGAGTAGTATTATTTTTTTCATAATTTATAGTATTGATTTTTATAAAGATAGTCAAAATTAAACCAAATTATTTCCCGTTATACAAATTCATGGTGTTATTCAGTCCTGCTAAAGCAAATGATTTTATAATTTCAGATGAGATTTCGAGACGCTCTTTTAATTTTTCTGTTTCTTCTTCATTCCATTCTCCTAAAACATAATCCACTTGTTTTCCTTTTTTGAAAGCATCACTAATGCCAAATCTATATCTAGGATACTCAGTTGTGTTTAATAATAGTTGAATATTTTTTAATCCATTATGTCCACCATCACTACCTTTGCTTTTAATTCTAATAGTTCCAAACTCCAAGTTTAAATCGTCAGTAATTACTAGTATATTTTCTTTTTCTATATTTTCTTTTTCTATCCAATATTTAACTGCTTTACCACTTAAATTCATATAGGTATTTGGTTTTAGTAAGAGTAATGTGCGTCCTTTAATTTTTAATTCGGCTAATTCTCCTAGTTTATCTGTTTGAAAATTACAACTTTCTTGCTTAGCAATATAATCAAGTATTTTAAAGCCAATATTATGTCTTGTATTAGCATATTCTGACCCTATATTTCCTAAGCCTACGATTAAGAATTTCTTCATTGGATTTGCCTTATTATCTTTTTTATTACTTAATAAACTTTTGAACCATTCCATTATGCAAAAGTAGAATGTTTTTATTTGTTTGCCAATTATAATATGGATAGTTACCTAACCCTGACAGAAACGATAGCTCCCGATGAAGCGAGACTAAAGTGAATGGCAGGAATTACTATTGTAAAAATGTCTAAACTATTCGTTCCTAAATAAAAAAGCACCAGTAATAAAACTGATGCTTTTAAATGTATAGCGTTGAAAATTATTTTTTCTTTGCTGGAGTTTTTGCATGCTTTTGCAGCTTCTTGAGCAGCTTTCATAGCAGCACGTGAAATTCTAACTTGACAGACTACAGTATTATCTGCATGTATTAATTTGTACTTTTGAGTAGGAATTTGAGTTACATATAGCTTATTACCCATTTGTAAAGGTGTAATGTTTACTTCAACATAATCAGGTAAATCTTTAGGTAATGCTTTTACTTTTAAACGACGTAAGTTTAAACGTAAAACACCTCCAGCCATAACTCCAGGAGATTTTCCTGTAACTTTTACTGGTACTTCCATAAGAATCTCTTTAGTTTCATCTAATTGAAAGAAGTCAATGTGTAAAATTTTATCTGAAACTGGGTGAAATTGAATGTCTTGTAAAATAGCATTTACTTTTTTCCCATTTTCTAATTCAATTACAACAGTATGTGCGTTTGGAGTGTACACCAAGTCTTTGAATGCTCTTTCATCTGCTGTAAAATGTACTGGTTGATTTCCTCCGTAAATAACGCAAGGAACCATTCCAGCATCGCGTACGGCTTTTGTTGCTTTTTTGCCTACGCTTTCTCTTTCTGATCCTTAATCGTAATTGATTTCATTGTTAAAATATATAATTAATAAAAAATACGTTTAATTATCAATATCAAATTCAAAAATTCAATTTCAAAATTTGTATTGATGGATAATTTCTTTTACATCAAGAATTTACCGCTTATAGAGTTATTATTTTGTACCATGTGCATTACTTCTGCAAATAAATTAGCACAACTTACTACTCTTATTTTTTTTGACTCTTTCTTTAAAGGAATAGAATCGGTAACAATTAACTCTAATAACTTAGATTTTTCAATTTTTTCATACGCACTTCCACTTAAAATAGGGTGTGTACATATTGCTCTTACACTTAATGCTCCTTTTTCCATCATTACATCAGCTGCTTTTGCTAATGTGCCTCCAGTATCAATCATATCATCTACAAGGATGACATTTCTGCCAGTAACATCACCAATTAACTCCATGGTGTCAATTATGTTAGCTTTTTTTCTTTGTTTGTAACAAACCACAACGTCCGATTCTAGAAACTTTGAATAAGCGTAAGCTCTTTTTGAACCACCCATGTCTGGTGAAGCAATTGTTAAGTTTTCTAAATTCAAACTCTTTACATAAGGTAAAAAGATAGTAGAAGCAAACAAATGATCTACTGGCTTTTCAAAAAATCCTTGTATTTGATCAGCATGTAAATCCATGGTCATTATTCGAGTTGCACCAGCAGTTTCTAATAATTTTGCTACTAATTTTGCTCCTATTGGAACCCTTGGTTTATCTTTTCTATCTTGTCTTGCCCATCCAAAATAAGGAATTACTGCAGTAATATGACGTGCAGAAGCTCTTTTAGCAGCATCAATCATTAGTAATAATTCCATTAAATTATCTGAACTAGGGAAAGTAGAACAAACTAGAAAAACCCGTAATCCTCTTATAGATTCTTCAAAAGAGGGTTGAAATTCACCATCGCTATATTGTGAGAACGTAACTTTACCTAACTGCGTTCCATAGCTTTCAGCTATTTTTTCAGCTAAATACACACTCTGAGTACATGCAAAAATCTTTGCTTCAGGCTCGTTGTATGACATCTTAATTTGTTGTTTAGTAGTTGGTTAGTGTTGTGTTGTGTTAACGAGGTGCAAATTTAGAAATAAATTTTAACTCTGAAAGTAAATTTTCAAGTATTTTAGTATAGTTTTTTTAAAAAATAATTACATTTGCACTCTGTTAAACAAACAAGAGTTGTTTTTTATTTGTTTTTTTGCCTTGGTGGCGGAATTGGTAGACGCGCAC
>JAAURU010000112.1 GCA_012032075.1 Flavobacterium sp. | reverse complement strand
TTTTTTGAATGTCTCTCAAAAAAACTTGATTTTGAGTAATTACTGGGAAGATAACGATGGTTGTTTACTCGCTTTGGATGCGAGAGGTTATAGGTTCGAATCCTATTTCCCAGACAAATTAGTACTAATAGTATAAAAAAGTATCAACAATTAAAAAGCAAAAAAAAATGAGAAAAGACATATTAAAACGATTTTTAACGAATACTGATGAAACAGGAAGATTCCTTATGAAATCGAGGATAACAGGAATTATATATTTTGTAGAACCTATTTACAATGGTAAAACACCTAAATGGGGCGATTTGAATCCTGCAACAGGACAATTATAAGGAAATTATGGTTCCAAATATACAGGAGCTGTGACTAAAAAAGAATCTCTAATTACAGAAGAAAATGGTTTTGTGAATATTGGCTATTTCAAAGGAAGTCCTTTTGGAGCCATTGATCAAAGAGATAAAGCACATCAAGAACGATTAAAGTTATAACTAAAATAATTTGCCTTTGCAATGTACCCCTTTCTTTTAAGTAAGAAACAAAACCAAAGAACTGAAAGAGTTGTACGTTTTTTGAACTGTTGTTTTGCTTTTATATTTAGTTGTAAGTACTCACATTTTGCTTACCTACTTTAAAACCATTACAACACTTCTTTTAACCTATCTTTTTCCGTTCTTTAGTGCAAAGGCAAATTTTATAAAGTATTAAAAATCAAATTAAAAAATAAAAATTTAATACTACGTAAAATAATTGCGTAGTAGAGATGAAATCTTTGTAAAGGAAATAAACACGTTCTTTAAAAATAATAAAAATATCAAACAAGTCCTGTTGGGTGTTTCTGTATAGCACTATTGTAGTATTTGTTTCGCAGTTGCGAATTATGGTTTACTATTCAACTTGATTTGGAGGTTTTGGGTTGTTTGCCAAAAAACGATCATTAAATGTTTTACAGGTTCGAATCCTGTTGCTACAATGTAGTATGGCGGAATGGTAAACGCACAAGACTAGGGATCTTGCAACATGAAGCATGGGTTCGAATCCCATACGCAATTTGACTGCGTTAGCTCAGACTGGTAGAGCACTACACTTTTAATGTAGGTTGACAGACTCAAAATCTGTTTATCAGAGTAGTATAACTCTTTAAAATTATGCACCAAAGAAAGCAATTTGTCTTTGTTAGTGATTCCTCATTAGAAATAGTGTAGAAAAACACTCATAAAAAAGACCTGAAGATTGTGTTTGTTAGTTGAACCACTAATTTGCTTTTGTGTTTGCTTATTTTCAGTAGGTTACTGATTGTAAAAAATAATGCTAAACCATTTTAGTACTTCATGTAACTTCCTTTTTTCCGTCTTTTTTGGAGAACAAAGGCAAAAGGTTTTCTTATTTGAAAATAGAGAATAGAACAAAGAGAATAGAGAATAGAACAAAGAGAATAGAGAATAATATCTGAATATTTTCAGATTAAAACTTAGAAATAATGATAAAAAGAATTACAATTAATGCTTACCAAGTGGGTTTGGTATTTAAAAATAGAAAATTAGAAACGGTATTAAATGAAGGTAAGTATTGGCTATTTGGTAACAAAGAGGTACAAATTTTTGAGAAAAAACAATCTTTTGTAGCTCCAATAGAATTAAACATTTTATTGGAAAATGAAACATTAGCTAATATGTTAGAAGTAGTAGAAGTTTTGGATAACCAAATAGCCTTATACAATGTAAATGGTCTTTTTAAAGAAGTATTAACTACTGGTAGATATGCGTTTTGGAAAGGTTATGTCAAAAACGAATTTGTTACAATTGATTTATCTAAAGTAGAAATTACCGAAAAGGTTTCTCAAATGTTATTTGATAACATAAAATTAAGAAGTTATGTAAGACGTTTTCAAATATTAAGCAATGAAAAAGGCTTATTGTTTGTAAATGGAGCTTTTGTAAAAGAAGTAACAGCTGGTACGTATTACTTTTGGAACAACAGTATTTCAGTAGAAGTGAAGACTATTGATTTGAGACAACAACAATTGGAAATCTCAGGTCAGGAGTTATTGACTAAAGACAAAGCAGCTTTACGTATTAACTTCTTTGTGAGTTACAAAGTCACTGATATCGTTAAAGCATTGGTAAACAATAAAGAATATGACAAACAATTGTATGTAACCATGCAATTGGCTTTAAGAGCCTTTGTAGGTGGCTTTACTTTAGATGAACTTTTGGGTAAAAAAGATACGATTGCTGAAGTTATTTTGGAAGAAACCAAGTCAAAAATTGAAGCGTTAGGTTTAGAAGTTGCTACAGTTGGTATTAGAGATATTATTTTACCAGGAGACATGAAAGAAATCATGAATCAGGTATTGGTAGCTGAGAAAAAAGCTCAAGCTAATAGTATTATGAGACGTGAAGAAACAGCTTCCACAAGAAGTTTGTTGAACACAGCCAAATTAATGGAAGAAAACGAAATGCTTTGGAAATTGAAAGAGATGGAATATGTAGAGAAAATTGCAGATAAGATTGGTGAAATCACGATCTCTGGAAGTGGCAACATCATTGGTCAATTGAAGGAGATTTTCGTAAAATAATCAAAACCTCGAAATTCATTTTTCGAGGTTTTATAAAACGTAGAAATAATGAAAAAAGAGAAAACAAATAAAAATGCGTTACACGCAATAGTAAATATAATACAGGTAATCAGTTTAGTATTTACTATAATAGGCTTAAATAGCCAAAGTAAGAGTAAACCACCAAAAAATGCTTTTTTGGATGACATACACAAACACATGGCTAAAGTAAAATTAGAAGAAATGAAAGTAAAGAATGAGAAAAACAAAAATGCAATAGCATTTGATTCCATCTTTAAAGCAATGAAAAATAAAAAATGAAAACAACAGAAAAAATAATCATCATAGATTTAGAAGCGACTTGCTGGAATGGACCAATACCAAACGGACAAGTCAATGAAATAATAGAAATAGGCATTTGCGAATTAGATACTATTTCTGGAGCGATTACCAAAAATAAAGGAATCCTCATTAAACCAGAACAGTCAACAGTAAGTCCGTTTTGTACCGAACTTACAACGATTACACAAGAATTATTAGATAAGGAAGGAGTTTCCTTTGAAGAGGCTATTGAAATTTTAGAAAATGAATACCAAACTGATCAATACACTTGGGCAAGTTACGGTCAGTACGATTTAAATATGTTGAAAAAACAATGTTCTCATAGGAAAATTGGTTACCCAATGACAAACCAACATATCAATGTAAAAGTTTTATTTGCAGACCTTTTCGGATTAAAGAAAGCTACAGGAATGAATGGAGCTTTGCATTTATTGAACATTCCGTTAGAAGGAACACACCATAGAGGTGTTGATGATGCGAAGAATATTGCAAAGATGTTACATTGGTGTCTGGAGAATGAGTGATTAGTGATTAGTCCTTAGTCCATAGCTTTATTATAATAAAAATACTCTTTGATGTGCCTTTACTGAAGTTATCTTTTATTAGATTTTCTTTGGTAAAGGTTTTTTATAAGTTTTCAGATACACCAAAAGAACGAAATAATTTATAATAATATTATATATTTGTTTTTTAACCCTATCCAATATGATTTTAACGATAGACGTCCACTATAAAGCGGATTATGCCAAAACCGTTTTGCTGTTTTTTGAAAATTGGCAAAGTGAAACTCCGAGTAATGTAGTGACTCATATTACAAAAGACGTAATGGAATATGAACCAGGTTCGTTCTATAAAAGAGAATTGCCTTGTATAATGAATGCTTTACAAACAGTTTCATTAGATGCAATAGAAGTCATAATTATTGATGGATACATATATGTGGATAACGAAGGGAAATATGGTCTTGGAGGACATTTGTATGAAGCATTGGATAAAAATTTCTCTATAATTGGAGTAGCCAAAACATCCTTTCAAAGCAATAAAGAAACTGTAGTTGAAGTTTATAGAGGAGAAAGTAAAAATCCGTTGTTTGTTTCTGCTATTGGTTTAGAGAAAGAAGTTGGGGCTAATTATATTAAAAACATGTTTGGAGAGTATAGAATGCCTTATTTGTTGAAGTTAATGGATCAAATAACGAAGGAGGAATAAATAAAATAATATTATGAAACCAATATATTTACTGATGTGTATTTTTCTACTTTCCTGCCAAAAGAAACCAACTCCTCAAACCAATGTTGGTATTCAGACGTATAAAGGTTTTCCAAAATCTAAGACAGATACACTTGCGAATACAATTGCCGCTTTTTTATAAAGTTAAAACGGTTATTCTTCCTGAAGTTGAGTTACCAAAATCGGCTTTTATCCAAGTAAAATCGGCACGATTTCGAGCTGATAGTATCATTCGTATTCAAAATAGAATAGAATTTGATACTATTGATTATATTTTGGGGTTAACCCAAAGGGATATTTCTACTACAAAAAAAGATAAAGATGGAAATACGAAAACCCCAAAATACAAATATGAGGATTGGGGCATTATGGGTTTGGCTTATTGTCCTGGAAAAAGTTGCATTGTGTCTTCTTTCCGTTTGCAACATAAAAATTCAGCTATCTATTTGGACAGATTAAAGAAAGTTACAGTCCATGAATTTGGGCATAATCTAGGATTACCGCATTGTCCCAACAAAAAATGTGTTATGACTGATGCTGTTGAAAGTATTGCAACTATCGATCATGCTACATTAGCCTTGTGTGAAGTTTGCCAATCAAAAATTAACTAATTATTTGCGCTTGGCAACTAAATCATATGACTTTTGTAAAGCATCCCAGCACATTTCTTCAGGAATATCATGTAAATGTATAATTGTCCAACCTTGTTTTCCCCATTTATTTGGAACAGGAGATAAATAGTTTGGATTTGCACAAAAAACACTTTGATCTATCGCATTTAATTTTATAGTAGCTTGTTTATCTTTTATATTTAAAGTAGCAAATATCTTTTTGTTAATTTTAAAACTAGTTTTTTCGAAATGAGGCTCTTCCGTAACATCTTGTAAAGAATAAGCCAAATATTTAAAGCGATCTACTGATATCATTAGTTATTTTCTATGTATTTTTTAAAACTATCTAAGATGTTTTGCCAACCTTGTTGTTGCATTTCTATTGGATTTTCCTTTTCAGCTTCAAAGGTTTCTATAATTTTAATTTGGTTTTCAAAAGGAGTAAAGAGAATTCGAACTGTTCTCCCATCATCCATAGTATAGGCAATTATTTCATTGGTTTTTACTTCGGTATAAACTCCTGAAAAATCAAAGCCAAAACTGCCATCTTTTGCAGCCATAGAAGTTGCAAATTTACCTCCAATTTCAAGATTGTTTATAGCTTTTGGAGTATGCCAATCGGGTGAAGCTACACACCATTGTGTAATATGCTTAGGTTCGTTCCAATATTCCCATACCTTTTCAATAGAAGTATTTATAGTTGTGGTAATAGTGATACAGTTTCGTTCTGAAATTTCTTTTACTATGGATAAGGCTTTTGGAAAAGTTGTAGCAAAGTAGTCTTGATGCTCAATCACATCTAAAGAGACAATTAAATGAGTTGTACCATTAGTTTCTTCTAAAGTATAGCTTTCTTTTGATCCAGCCCATGAATTTGATTTTTCATCATTTGGCAGTTCTTTAAAGTTATCAACTAATCCTAGATGTTCAAAACCATGGTTTTATTTGTTTCTAATATTAAAATCCTACTGAACATACCTCTTCCATCTGGAGAAAGAAAATAAATGCGACTACCTTGTTTCCAATCAGATTTTGCATAAGAACCTACAAAAAAAGGAGTTGTCCATTGTCTGTAAGTTAAATCATTCCACAACACTTGCCATACTTTTTCTGCTGTTGCTTTTATGGATATTTCAAATTTTTGTACTTCCATGGTTTTATTTTTATTTATGATATGCTTCTTTTAATTTTTTACACTCTATTTTTTTCATTTGCATCATGGCATTTGTAACACGCTTTGCTTTTTCTTTATCTTTATCGTTCATCAATTCAATTAATAAATTTGGTACAACTTGCCATGAAATTCCATATTTATCTTTTAACCAACCACATTGACTTTCTTTACCTCCATTTTCAATAAAGGAGTTCCAATAATAATCAACTTCATCCTGATTTTTACAATGAATTACGAAAGAAAATGCTTCATTAAATCCGAAATCATGCTCCATCGGACTTTCCATAGTAATAAACTTTTGATTGGCTAAAGTGAATTCTGCATATTGTATTTTTCCTTTTGTAGCTTCATTTCCATCTTCAAATCGATTGATAAAGTTAATTTTGGAGTCTTTAAATATAGATTTATAAAGATTTATAGCTTCTTCAGCGTTTCCAAATTGGTTACCTACAAACAATAATGCTGGTAAAATTTGTAAAGGATTTTCATCAAAAAAAAGTTGCCAAGATAATCCGTATTTATCCTTTACCCATCCGTATTTTTTACTCCAAGGATATTCTCCCAAATCCATCAAAATAGTTCCATGTACTTTTAATTTATGCCAAATTGCAGTTATTTCTTCTGTATTATTTGATTTGATAAAAAGTGAAATTGAATTGGTAAAGGTAAAAGCTGAACCACCATTCAAAGCACTGAATGCTATTCCATTAAGCGAAAATGTTGTTATCATTGGGGTAACACTTTCTACTTTAGAATTTTTAATGATAGAAGTATAGAAAGTAGCTGCTTCTGTTGCCTCTTTATTAAACCATAAAAAGGTGTTAGTAATTGATTGTTCATAACAAGTTTCCTTTATTTAACTTTCTTTTCCTTTAAAAATAGCATAAATTGTCATTGCATGACCATGACCTAATTTAAATTCTTCCTTCAACCAATTAGTAATTTCGGTTGCTTTTACCGTTTGTACAAGTACTCCTTTATTTAAAAAACCTTTAGCTTCTGCTAATTTTTTAAATTCATCAGGGGTTTTACCTGTTTTACTTCTTATGTTGTTTATATAAGCTTGAAATGACATAGTTATTGTTTGTTTTTTAGTTTGTGATAATAAATGTAAGAAATCATTAAAATAGCTAAAATTACTAAAGGAAAAAATGTTTGTACATTAATCCCATCTACAACCGCGTGACTAATAAATGCAAAAATAAAGTTAAAAGTAAAACCAGCATACGCCCATTCTTTAATTCGGCTAGGTATTTTTGGTACTATTAAAGCTATTACTCCTAATATTTTAAAAATAACTAGAGCATTACCAAAATAGGAGGGATATCCCAAATTATTGATACCTTCTTTTGCTAATTCGGTTTGTGATGTCAAAGCAGGTAAAACACCTTCAAAAAGTGCAATAACAATTGTTGCCGACCAAAATAGTATTTTATCTTTTTTCATGGTTGCTGTATTTTATTTTAAAAAATAATTTATTGTTTATCAAAAATAGTGACATTTTTGCAACTTAAGAAGGTGTAATCATGACAATTAAACGGGTTGATTACGACATTAATTCGCATTATATTTGTACTTTAACTAATTAAATATGAAATCAATAAGCATTTTAGTTCCTAAAACAGCTGTTACAGCGGCAATTGTAGATGCCCAATATATGTTTACTAGTGTAAATCAGTTTTTGACTAATGAGGGTAAAGCTGTTCCATTTAAAGTGCAATTAGTAGGTGTTACAAAAACAGTCGAACTAAATCAAGGAACAGTTTCTATAACAACCGATATAACATTAGATGAACATCCCAAGCAAGATTTAATTATTGTGCCACCTATTGGTCAAAACATTTCAGAAGCTTTAGATTTAAACTCAGCTATTATACCTTGGTTACAAAAAGAATATAAAAAAGGAGTGGAGATTGCTAGTTTATGTATTGGAGCCTTTTTATTGGCAGAAACTGGTTTACTTGATAATAAATCATGTTCAACACATTGGATGTTTGTAGATGCTTTAAAAAATCGTTTCCCAAATGTGGATGTTGTTAATGATTTGATTATAACAGAAGAAAACGGATTGTACACAAGTGGTGGTGCAACTTCTTATTGGAACTTATTGTTGCATTTGGTTGAAAAATATACTAATAAAGAAACAGCCATTCTTATTTCTAAATTCTTTCTTTTGGATATTAATAAAAACAGTCAAAATGCCTTTACCATCTTTAAAGGTCAACGAAAACACGACGATACAGATATTTTAAATTTACAAAATTATATTGAAACTAGTTTTGATAAAAAAATAAGTATTGAAGAGCTTGCTAATCGTTGTAATTTAGCACGTAGAACTTTAGAAAGAAGATTTAAAAAAGCAACTAACAATACAGTAATTGAATACATGCAAAGGGTAAAAATTGAAGTTGCCAAAAAAGAACTAGAAAACGGTAGAAAAACGATTACTGAGATTATGTATGAAGTAGGGTATTCTGATAGTAAATCGTTTAGGGATGTATTTAAAAAATATACTTCTATGTCACCAATAGATTACAAAAAGAAATATAATTAGTGTAAAGACTTTTAAAAGTTAAAATAACTTTTTGTTAACTATTTGTGAATGATTTTTTATGAATAATTTGTAATTTTAAGCTAACAAATAAACAGTTTATATCATGAAAAATTTAAAGATTACAGCATTATTGATTGTATCATCTATTTTATTTTCTTGCGAAAAAGAAGAAATAATTACTATAGATAATCCTGATGCAAAAGTATCAAAAACAGATGAAACAACAGCTAGAACTACAGAAGTCCGTTTTGATGTTTACATAAAATTAGTTACACAATCTGGTCAAGAAATACCTGCGAGTACTTTACCAGGTTATGGAGCAACCAATTTAGATACTGGAGTTTTTTATTATGATTCTCCTTACGAAACTGGGTTATTTGAAAGTTTACCAGTTGGTACATATCGTTTTATAGCTCGTGACGGCTATTTTGATGGAGCATCTTCTGCAATAGTTGAAGTAATTCCAGAAAATGAATCACCTGAAGGTTGGATTTATGCCACTTTACATTATTGGTCTGAGTAATTGATTTGTTTTATAATTACAATGCTAAAGGAAACCAGTTATAAATTGGTTTCCTTTTTTATATGTACTTTTTAAAGTATAAAGCAATTTAAATAGTTATAATCTAATAAAAAATTGGCTTTAGCCTAATTATTATATGTAAACCGCATAGAAAGCAATGTCAACTATTTTGTGTAAAGGCGCTTTGCTCTACATAAGTTTACATAGTCAAAATACTATGTGTAAAATGTAAATTTTCTATAAAAGCGCTATGTAATTTAAATAATCTATGTGAAATCTATGTGGTAAATAAATATATTTTTTAGACTATAGCCAAACAATTTAAAATTGAAACATA
>JAAURU010000111.1 GCA_012032075.1 Flavobacterium sp. | reverse complement strand
TTCGATACTAATTTGATTTTTTGCACTCATGTTTTCTTTTTTTAAATTATACATGCTTACTCAAAATACAATATGTGTACCATAAAATTACTTTTAGTGGCAATTTATCACTATTTTAACATATTTGATAATTATATTTTTAATAAATTCTTGATTTTCAAATAATAGCTATTGTTAAAATAAATATCAATTAACAATTAGCATAAAAAGTTATATTTATAAAAAAACAAGTAGAAATACTCCTTGCATTATTGTCGAAATGGTTTATTTTTGGTAGGTTTGAGGAAATAATATTTTTATTATAAAATGGAATTAAAAGTTCAAATTAAAGACAACAAGATCTTTGCCCCGTTACTAGATAAATGGTTGGTTGAAAAACCTGAAGAGAGAGTTAGACAAGAATACATTTGTCGATTAGTAAATGATTATGGTTTTTCTTTGGAACAAATGGAGCAAGAAAAAAAAGTTACCAATTCATCACGTGGTCAAGGTCGTGCAATGGCTGATATTGTGATTTGGAGAAACCCTGAAGACAAAAGAAATAACAAGCATGCAATTATAGTAGTAGAATGTAAGGCTGAACATATAACTGTAAGAGAAGAAGATTATTTTCAAGGATATAATTATGCAACTTGGGCAGGTGCAGATTTTTTTGTTACTTCAAATTTAAAAGAAACAAGAATTTTTAAAGTTGTTAAAGGTAATATTCCGAAAAAACTAGAAGAGATTATAGATATTCCAAAAGCAGATATTGTAAATAACGATAAAAAAATTGCTGATTTATTAAAACAAACAAAATCTTTTACTCGTGATGAGTTTTCTAAACTTCTTTTCAAATGTCATAATATTATTCGCAATAATGATAAGCTTTCACCTGAAGCCGCTTTTGATGAAATAAGTAAAATTCTTTTCATCAAAATAAGATACGAACGATCCAATACTGGTTCACAAATTTTTTCTAGAGAAGAGTTTAAAAAAGCTAAAGATAGTTACGAAAAATACAAACCAAAAGATGGAAAGGATTTTTATCAATTCTTATTTGAACAAACCAAAGAAGATTTCAAAGATGATGACTTATTTGAAGCATCAGAAATTATAAGAATTAGAGAAAATAGTTTTGAAGCCATCGTTGAAGAACTTCAAATTTATAATCTTTCAACAACTTCTGATGATGTAAAAGGTATTGCTTTCGAACAATTTTTAGGAAGAACCTTTAGAGGAGAATTAGGACAATTTTTCACCCCTAGAACCGTAGTTGACTTTATGGTTAAAGTTTTAGATCCAGAAGAAGGAGAAATCATGTGTGACCCATGTTGCGGAAGTGGTGGATTTTTAATCAAAGCCTTTGAATATGTAAGAGCAAAAATAGAACAAGAAATTCATAATGAAAAAGAACGAATAAAAACTATTTATTACGACGATAGTTATGATAAAATGTCTGAAAAAAGCAAAGAAAAAGTAGATGAAAAAGTAAATGATTTATTTGCCAAATTAAATGCTGAATTAGACATTAATAACCCGAAAAGCAGATTACGTGTTTTGAGTTATGATTGTATTTTTGGTACAGATGCCAATCCTCGTATGAGTAGAACTGCAAAAATGAATATGATTATGCACGGTGATGGTCATGGAGGAGTGCATCACAATGATGGTTTACTTAATATTAATGGCATTTTGAAAATCGATTTGATGTTATTTTAACCAATCCTCCTTTTGGATCAAGAGTTGAAAAATCTTTAAAAATTACAGAAGCAGATAAATACACCGATGAACTTCGCATTTTAAAATATCGTCAACGTTATGGGAAACAATACGATGATGCCTTAAAACAAATAAATGATAATATAGGAAAACCTCTTTTAAGTTTTATACAAAACTGGTGCAATGAGTACACTCACAGAAGTTCTATTTATAGAACGTTGTATCAACCTATTAAAACCTGGTGGAAGATTAGGTATTGTTTTGCCAGAAGGAGTATTAAACAATACCAACTTGCAAAAGATAAGAGATTACGTAGAAAGCAAAGCTAAAATTGTATTAATAACTTCTATCCCACAAGATGTATTTATTGCTAGTGGGGCTACAGTAAAACCAAGTTTGTTGTTTTTCAAGAAGTTTACAGAAGTAGAATTAAAAGCTTACAATCATATTGTTAAAGTTGAAAAAGCAACAGAAGCAGCTTTATACAAATTAGAAAGTGAAAAAATAATTAAAACATTTGCTGATAAACCAACTGCCGAGCAAAAGAAAGAATTAAAAGAAAAATTAAAACAATTAGCGGCTCAATTAGAAAGTAAAACCAAAGAAAAAATCAAACAACGTTTTGACTATCAAATACCAATTGCAGAAGTTGAAAAAGCAGGAATTAGTACAACTGGTGCCGTAATAGAAAATGAATTAGAACCTCTTGAAGAAGAATTTACAGCATATAGAAAAGCCAATAAGCTTTGGACAAATTTTATTGAAGAAGTGAAATATGAAATTATAAACGAAAATATTTTTAGAATGGTTGCGGGAGAACCTGAAGAATTTTATGGTAACTAAAATGCAAACTATAGATTTTTTAAATTTAATACCCTATTCAGATTTTAGTTTATGGGATACTAAACGCTATACTTCAAAACAAATAAATTCAACATTTAATATTGTTTCTTTAGCAAGTTGTATTACCGAGCAAAATAAAAAGTATAAAATATTTCTAGAAGAAGATAAAGAATTTGGGATTTTAGGAGTTAACAATAAAGAAGGAATTTTTGATGCTTACACACAGAAAGGAAAAGATATAAATCAACCCTATAAAAAAATGGAGACGGGTTGGTTAGCTTATAATCCTTATCGTATTAATGTAGGATCAATAGGTATTAAATTAAAAGAACATCAAAATGAGTATATAAGCCCTGCTTATGTTGTTTTTAGTTGTAAGGAAAATCTTTTACCAGAATTTTTATTTTTTCTTTTTAAAACAACAATATTCAATACTGTAATAAATGAAAGTACAACAGGCTCTGTTAGGCAAAATTTAACTTTTGAAACTTTAAAAAGCTTACAAATTCCATTACCATCAATAGAAGAACAAAATAGAATAGTTGCCAATTATAATAAAAGACTGTTGCTTGCACATCAACAAAATGAACAAGCCAAAATACTTGAAAACGAAATTGAAAGATATTTGTTTGATGAGTTAGGGGTTGAAAAAATGATTGTAAAGCCTTTTGTAAAAGGTGTTTTGAATGTATTTAATTTTTCAGAAATATTTGATAGATGGGATTATAACAAAGGTTCAAATTCTGTTTTTTCTGTTTTACACAAGTCAAAATATCCTGTAAAAACTTTAGACGAAGCATTTAATTTTACTAACAGAAGTTGGAATAAAAAAACACACCAAGAAAAAAACTTTTACCTATGTTGAAATGGGTGGAATTGATGCAGGTTTAGGCATTGTAGAAACAACAAATTTAAAAGTTTCAAAAGCACCAAGTAGAGCAACTCAAACTATATTAAATGGTGATTTAATTATTGGAACAACAAGACCATATTTGAAAAAATTTGCAATAGTAACAGAAAAAAACAACGAAAATATTAGCTTCTTCCGCATTTCAAATAATTGAACCAAATGAAGACTATTGTTTGGAATATCTACTTGAATATATCAAATCAGAATTTGGAATAAAACAATTTGAATATTATATGACAGGCGCATTATATCCAGCCATAACTTCAAAAGATTTGAAAAGAGTATTAATTCCTGTTCCACCAGTTGAAAAACAAAAACAAATTTCAAAATACATTAATTCTATTAAAACTCAAATTAATGAATTGAATGTTTTGAGTGCAAAAAATAAAGAAGAAGCCATTGTTGAATTTGAGAAAGAAATTTTTAATTAAAGATTATGTATGATTTACCCAGTACATTAGAAATTTTTAAAAAATGGAATACAGCTAATCAACTTTCAGAGTTTATAAGAATTTTAAATGAGAAAGGAATTATACTCGATGAGGAAAATACTGTACAAAGAATTTCAAGAAATATGTTTGAAAATTGGAAAACAGTATGTACATCATATTTAGTAGAAAATGGTTATAATGGTGGTATAAATTTGAGTTGTATTGCATTTGAAATAAAAGAAAGAGGTTTTGTATATGCTTTATATGATATGGATTTATTTGAAATTAAAGATGTAAAAACCTATATAGAAAACTATAACTATTCTTTATTAATATGATTGAATTAAAAAAAATAAAAATTGAAAGTCATTTTAAAAACCTTAATGGATTAGAAATTAATTTCGAAAAATCAAATGGAGTTACTGTGCTTATTGGAAATAATGGAAGTGGGAAAAGTAACATTTTAGAAGCTATTAGTAGCATTTTTGCAGGATTATATGACAACGAAACTTTTAATCCAGTTTTTAAATACGAAATAAGTTATACTAAAAATGATGCTCTTATTAACATTAAATATAATCCAACAAAATCAAGAAATAAATATGAGAAAACAATTTCTGATGATGATCCGCTACCTACTCAAATAATATCTATTTACAGCGGAGAAGAAAAAAGAATGTGGAATAGATACTATTTTCATTTTTATGAAAACTTCAATAAAGATGTAATTTCTGGGAAAAGAAAATATAATGAAAAACAAAAATGGAATTTTTAAATAAATACCATTGGAATATAACCCTAGTCACAATGTTTGCTTCATATTTGGATATTTCAGATATAATTCAAGATAAAAAAATAAGTTATATTTCATTTCATTTCAAAAACATAATATAAAAAATATTGAAATTTATGATAAAACAAATTCAAATGAAGTAACTCTTTTTGCTAAATTGATTTATGAAAGTTCTGATTTATTAGAAACAATAAAAGATGCTGAAATTAGAGTACTAACCTTTGATAACTTTACAGATTTAGTAATTGATACAAATATTGAATTATTCAGAAAACTATCTGTCTCATTATTGCCAAAAGAAGATGGTTGGAAGTTAATAGATAAAATGGAAGTATTTTTTGAAAGTGATGAAAATGAGGAATCTTTTTCATCAGAGGAATTAAGTGAGGGGCAAAAGAAACAACTATTAATAAAGTTTGCTACTAAAATTCTTGCTGATGAAAATTCAATTTTATTATTAGATGAACCTGATTCTCATATTCATGTTTCAAACAAAGAAAAAATTAAAGATTTACTTTATGAAGATATAGACAAGCCTTTTGTTCAGTCAATAATTACTACCCATTCACCAACACTAACAAGTACATTTAATAATGAAAATGTATTTATGTTGAAGAAAGAAAATAAACAGGTGCAAATAGTTGATAAAGAGCAACAAGAAATAATTAAAGAACTTTTTGGTGAAAAATTTTCTCCTCAAGTTCAAAATATGTTTTTAGCATCAAATAAACCTATTATATTATTAGTCGAAGGAAAACATGACAAAGAACATATTTCAAATGCTTTTGAAAAGCTAGCAAACGAATATCCCGATATACAATTTGATATTTTTCAAATGAATTCCGCATGTAACATTCCACCAATGATGTTAGGTTTAAGAACAAATGAAATAGATTATAAAAAGTTAATTATTGGAATTTTGATGATGATAATACAGGCAGGATAGAATTAGATAATACCAAATGTAAATTCCCTGATAAGCAAAACAAAAAGAGACATGATTTAGGTTATTATGCTTTTACTTACCCAAAAAGTGATGAACATAAAAGTTCAGATTTCACAGTAGAGAATTTTTTGAAACAAAACATCTGCTTTCGTCTTATGAAGAAGCTTTCAAAATAATTTCAAATCAAGTAAATGGAAATTCTATAGAATCAATTAATGAAAAATTAAAAGAAAAATCTAAAATTTTACTATTTGAAAAAAGTAAAAAATTTAATGATAAGGAAGATTTTAAGCATTTTAGGAAATTATTTGATTTGATTTTAGAAATTAAAAACAATCATGCTGAAATAGAAAAAGATAATATTAAAAAAGAATCTCTGAATTCAAAAAACGGATTTGTTGAAAAACCAATATTTAAAAATATAACAGGAAAAAAAACTGGAAGAACCGTTTCAGAAGAACAGCATTTAGCCAATAAATCAAAAGAAATTATACGCATTTATGGTATTTTAAAAGAAGTAATCCTTCATGCAGATTCAAACATTGTAGTAGATTCAAAAGTTGAATACATAGCTTTTAAAAGAAATAAAAAAAATCTCTTTGATTTAAAAATTTTAGAAAGTAAAGTAATAATGTGGGTAAATAAAAAGAAAGGTGAATTACCAAAAAATATTGCAGATTTATTTCAAGATTGCTCTGAAAAAGGACATCATGGAAATGGAGATTATGAAATTCATTTTGAAAACATACAACAACTCAATGATTTTATGTCAACAAAAGCTATTATAAATATTATAAATCAATAATTTATGGAATTAGATTTAAAATTAATTTTACCTATTGTGTCAATATTTATTGGAACAGTAATAGCATTCTATAAAATAAAGAATGAGTATGATAAAGATTTAAGAAAATTTGACAAAGAGTTGAATGAAAAAATTCATAAGCTAGAAAACGAAAAAATAAATAATCTGCAACTAGAAATTGAAAGATTAAAAGGCAGGGATGAAAACCAACAACAAATTATTAATCAGTTTCAAACACAAATATTAGATCATTTACCAAAAATATATGAAATAATAAACAATCAAATTAATATAAAAAAAATAAAATAGTATGATTGATTATTATAAACTTCAACAATTAAGCGATAAAGTAAAAGCAAATACTGCTACTCAAGCAGAAAAGGACGAATATATGCAAATGCTTTTTCAAAATGGTTCTATTACGCAAAACCAATATGATAAATACAATAAAGAAAAAAACAATAGTGAAACAATTAATGCCGCAATTACTATTGGTGGTATTATTTTATTTGGGTATTTATTAGATAAATTGATAAGTGGTGACAAAAATTAATATAACTCAATCAATCGAACTGTATTTTGAGTTTCACTCTCATGTTTTAAAAAATATGAGAGACTATTTCGAAAGTATTGACGAAATCGAAATTGTTTACAAAGCAGCATTATCTTTAAATCAAAATGATAAAATATTTTCTCATCAAAAAAGAATAGGTAAAAAAAATGTAAAGAAGGTGCAAAAAACTAATAGACTATAATGAAAAAATATTAAAAGCAAATACTTTTGAAGAAATATTTCATTATACAGAGTTAGTAAGAAAAGATATAGTTGGATTAGGAAATTTATGGAGCTATGATACTGCTTTACATATTGGTTTCAAATTAGGTATTTATCCAACTAAAGTTTACATGCAAGCAGGTGTAATAAATGGTGCAAAATTGGCATTAAAAGAAAATTATAAATATAAAAGGAGTTTTAAAGTCTCTGAATTCATGGAAGAATTAAAAGATGTAGAGCCTTATGTAATTGAAAATTTTTTATGTATTTATGGCGGGAATAAACTTTAAAAATTAAATAAATAACGTTTAAAATTAATTACTTATTATGAAAAAAGCATTTGGAATTTTATTATTAATTATTGGTTTAATTATAACCAATATTGGTGTTGGCGGTATGGTCAAAACAGAAACAGAAAGAAAGAATCAATTTAATCAAGTTGTTAATGGTTTTGTTGAAGATTTAGATTTACAAAATAGTTTTGCAAGAAATTATGAAAAAGATATTGCTATTGCAGTTACATTTATAGTTGTTGGTTTGCTTCTTTTCATTATTGGAATAATATTAACTGCAACTAAGACTAAAAAGCAACGTAATATAGAAATGGAACTGTTAGTAATAAAAAATATGCAAAACAATAAAACAATAGTATAAATAGTAAAGTAAAGTTTGGGATTCTTAGAGTTGGAGTTGTTTTAAACACAAACTAAACAGATAGAAAGGTTTCATAATCATAACATTTCTGGTCAATGTTGTGTCTCCTTAATAAGGACAATATGTAAGCAATGTATGTGATGCTTACAGCATGACAAGTTTGTGTTGAGAAACGTTTTGAGTTGAAGTTGATCCTAAAACTTCGAGATTTAATCTTTGTTTCTATTTAAAAACGTAAACTTATCATTTTGAAGAAGGAAACATCTCATAAGGAG
Organism: Flavobacterium sp.; assembly: GCA_012032075.1. GTDB lineage: Bacteria > Bacteroidota > Bacteroidia > Flavobacteriales > Flavobacteriaceae > Flavobacterium. The sequence continues at coordinate 1,202 of JAAURU010000111.1, read as the reverse complement.
AATTAATTGTATGAGACTCTTCGTCCCTCAGTGTGACAAGATACTTTTGATTTTTTAAATTGGTACTTGAGTGTAAAATAGAATATAAATATCTCTCAAATTTCATTAATCTGTGTTCCTTTTTATAAACATATAAGTCTTGTATTTTTTTCGAACTTGAACTTGATCTTGATCTTGAGATTGAGCTTAAACTTGATCTTGAAATTGATTTTTAATCAAATCGTATCGCTTTAACAGGAGAAATTTTTGTAATAATGTAAGAAGGTATTAATAATACTAATAAACACACGAAAACCGTTCCTAAGTTTAACAACAGTATATAAAAAATATTAATATCTACTGGTGCTTCGTTTACATAGTAATTTTGAGGATCGAGTTTAATAATACCAAAGTACTTTTGAAGCAATAAAAAACCAATCGCTATTCCGTTACCCCATAGCAAACCTCTACCTATTAAATGTGCTGCGTTGTACAAGAATATTTTTCTTATGTTCCAGTTGCTTGCTCCTACTGCTTTTAGAATTCCTATCATTTGCGTGCGCTCTAAGATTAAAAACTAATAACGCTACAATCATATTAATCGTAGAAACAATAATCATAACGATTAATATGACAATAATATTAAAATCGAAGAGTTTTAACCATTCGAAAATACTATAATACTTGTCTAGAATAGTAACGCTGTTGTAAGTGGGTGGAATTTCTTTGTAAATAGCTTCTCCTTTGGCTTCTATTTCAGAAAAATCATCTAAAAAAACTTCAAATGATCCAACTTCATCTGCTTTCCACTTGTTTATTTTTTGGATGTGCCTAAGGTCTCCAATTACAAAATTAGAATCAAACTCTTGAAACCCTGAGTTGAAAATCCCCACAATCTTAAAGCTTCTTAAATTATAGCCTTTGTTTTCACTCTTTATAAAATAAGTTCTGCAAATATCGTTTACTTTTAGTTTTAATCTATTGGCTAAAAACTGAGAAATTACTACATCATCGGTTAGTTTGTCATTCAAATTTGGAATTTTTCCAGCTACCAAATATTCTTTTAGGTTGTCCCAATTGTATTCTTTGCCTACACCTTTAAAGATAACACCTTCAACCGTTTCTTCGGTTCTAATCATACCTGCTTTTGTAGCTACAGCTTGAATGTGTGTTATACCTGAAACCGAAGTGAATTTAGGATAAAAACTTTGGTTTGTAGAATA
>JAAURU010000110.1 GCA_012032075.1 Flavobacterium sp. | reverse complement strand
TAAAGGTGCTCACGGTGGTGGTGCTTTTTCAGGAAAAGATCCTAGTAAAGTAGATCGATCTGCTGCTTATGCTACAAGGCATATTGCTAAAAATTTAGTAGCTGCTGGTGTTGCCGAAGAAATTTTAGTACAAGTATCCTATGCAATTGGAGTGGCAGATCCAACAAATGTTTATGTAAACACTTATGGAACTAGCAAATTATCATTATCTGATGGAGAAATTGCTAAAAAAGTAGCAGAAATTTTTGACATGCGTCCTTATTTTATTGAGCAACGTTTAAAATTAAGAAATCCTATCTACAGTGAAACTGCTGCTTACGGACATATGGGTAGAAAACCAGAAACTGTAACCAAAACTTTTTCGGCTCCTGGAGGACATAAAAAAACAGTTACTGTGGAATTGTTTACATGGGAAAAATTAGACTTTGTAGATACAATTAAAAGTGCTTTTGGATTGTAAAAACAAAAACTCTTTACATAATACATTTTTAAATTCTGAAAAAATCCAGTATGCCACAGAATAAAAAACCTGATTCTTTGTTTTGAATCAGGTTTTTGTTTTTTTAGTATGTTCCAGTTTCCATTTTTTGCAAAACAGCTTTCATTTCTATATACGCTTCAGATTCTTCTTCTCCTTTCATTGCTAAAAGCGCTTCTTTTTGTGTAGCAATTGCTTTTTCTTTTTGATTGTCTTTATAATACAATTGCGCTAATGTATCTAAAAAATACCCATTGTTTTTTGTTACTTTAGAACTGGTTTCGCTCCAAATAATAGCTTTCTTAATTAATTGAGCATCTTTTCATTTTCAACAACTGACCACGAAACATCGTTTGCTAAATTTGAAAAAGTATATTTAAAATCTGACCAATTTGTTGTTTCACTTTTTTCATAGGCTTCATCAAGCGCTTCAATTAAACTTTTATTATTTAATTGAACAATTGAATTATAATAATTTTCAAAAGCATTGTAATATTGATTTTTTGAATCTAAAATATTTAGATTTTCTTTTAACAATGATAAGTAACTACTTAAAGCCCTAATTTTATTGTTAGTAATATCTACATATTTTTTATAATAAGCTAGTGCTTTTAATTTATCTTCTTTAGAATAATCATAATAAGTACTTGCTCTTTTATTTAAAACCCTACTAATAACATCATCAATATTTTCATCATAGGAATAGTAATCTTCATCAACTTCCTTTTCACTTGAATCAGCAATCTTAATTTGACTATAAAATTTTAATAAATAGTCCAATCCTTTATAATCTAATGCAGAAAAAGTTTCTTTATTATCATTGAAAAGCTTCATAGAAAAACCTTCACCTGTTAGTTCTTTTTTTAGAATTTTTACAACGTCGATATCAAATTCATTTTGTTTTAAATAAAAATCCAAAACTTGCTCCCATTTTGCCTCAACTACTTCTTTTGTAGTTTTCAATTGATATAAATTCTGTTTATCTTTTATATTGTAATAATCTTCAGCAACTGCCTCGGCCACAGCTTCAACTGATTCAACAGCATACTCAACATTGGTTGCATTTTCAAATTCTTCAATTGTAGGTGGTGGAGGCGGAGGAAGTTCCCTAGCAACTTCTTCAACTATTCCATAATCATAATGAGTTTGCATTTCCATAATCTTAGAAAAAACTGCCTTTACTTCTTGTACTGAACTCTTTTTATTTGCAAATAATCGATCTAAAACTGTATAAGCATTTGCCTTAACTAACTCTTCGTTAGTTGCCGAATAACTTCCAAATAATTCTTTATTTTCTTTTAAACTCCCATTTGTAAAATATAATATTTCACCTTCAGCATTTAAAACGAATAGTTGTTTTTCATTTGAAGCTGATTTAAAGAATTTCTCATCTTTCTTTGTTGCTAAATAGTAATTATATAAATCATAATCTGAATTATACTCATAATACATAATACTTGTTAAATTTTGTTCATCTTGTTTTACAAATGTTTCAAAATCTTCTTTTGTAGTATTTTGAGCAACAACTAATAATTTAGTAGGAGACTTTTTCAGGGTTTCTAATGCTTCTTTTAATGTTGCATCTATTTTATGTTTAAAAACATATTCATTCTCTGAACTAGAGTACTCAAAATCAAATTCATTTCCATAACTATCTTCATTAATAGGGAGAACAATTTTAGCATCATTATTTACCTCAATAGGTTTTAAGGTTGTATCAGGAATTACAGCATCTTGATTAACCATTGTAAAAAGAAGTGGTTGTTTGCCTTCAGTAACAATTATTGAGTTTTCATCTTTAAAATAAGCTTTTAACTCTAAATTAGATATTGAATTAAAAGATGTCTTAATATCTAATCCTGAAACATTTTCATTAATTAGAAATTTTGATACTGCTATTCTAGAATTTTCTTTTTTAGCCAAATAAATATATTTTGGTCTATCTACAGAAAATTTTATTGTATTTTCTTCTTCTCTAAATTGAGAATCATTTTTTATATAATAATGTATACTTTTATATTCTACAATATCATTTTCTGCTTTTTGTAAACCAATATAAATTGTTGATGAAAAATAATTGTAACTTTTTAAATTAAAATTTAAGTTTAAAATAGAACTATTTACAACATTGGTGATTTCTGTAACTTCAAAAACACTCTCTTTAAAATACTTGTTTTTTAATAGTAAAGTATCTTTACCATTCTGGATTTTTCCCGATAAGAAAATTAACTCATAAGTATCATCTTGATTGATTTTAAGTTCAACTCCTTTTTGTTCTCCTTGAGAAACATACACTCCAGGTTTAAATTTGCTTTGAGTATAACCAATACTAAAAAATAAATACACAAATACTAACAAATACTTTTTCATTTTATAACTTTTTTTCAAAGGTACATTTTTAAAAAAGCTAGCGAATTATTTTTTTACTTTTTAATAAACTTAAGACTTGTTTTTGAGAACTATTCTCTATGGTTACTATGTAAACTGCTTTTGAGAAATCTTCTACATTGAAAAGAATTGCTTGATCTGTAGTTATGATTTCTTTTTCACAAATAATATTGCCTTTTAAATCATAAACTGTTGCTTTGCTTACTTGTGTAGTTGATGGGAAATTGATGATTAAAGTATTTTCCACTGGATTTTGAAGTATTTTGAAATCATTTGCAAAATCAATACTTGGAATGGAGAGTGTATTACCTGTAACATATTTTATTCCTTCTTCAACGTGTTTTTTAAAGTTTGCATTACCTGTATAATCGCTCGCATTATGACCTAATGCTGTATAAAAAGAACGTCCACCTGCATATTCTTTATACCATGAAATAGGTCTTGCTTCATCGTAATTATTATTTCCGGTCGATTCCACTCTTAAAAGATTAATGTTTCCTGGATACAAATAACCACCATTATTCCTCCAATAATAATATTCTTCTGGTTTTGTCCAAGTTGTTCCTAAAAAATCTACTGATGGATGTGAATTTACAACTGTCATTGTTGCATTGAAGTTATTTGCAGTATGATTTGGATTTGTTTGCACAATTCCACCAACTAATTCATTATAAAATGACCATGTACCATCTCTATACGTATCGGTTGCGGCATGAATACCTACAAAACCACCTCCATTTGCAATGAAATTTTCAAAAGCTGTTCTTTGTGCAGTGTTCAAAAGATTATTCCCACTAGTGTTACACCAAACTACAGCTTTATATTGTGCTAAATTTGCAGTAGTAAAATCGGTTGCGTTTTCAGTTTGAGTGGTTGTCCATAGTCCGTTTGCAATTCCTAAATCGGTAATCATAGTTACTCCTGCTGCGATGGAAGGATGTCTAAATGCGTTAGTTTTTGTAAATACTAATACTTTATTTTGGGCTTGTATTTGAAAACTAATTACTAATACTAAGCTAATGATTAGATTTTTCATTTTTCTGATAGTTTGTTTGTTTTTAATAACTAACGAAAAAAAGTTGTGAAAATTGTGTTTTTTTTTGCACTATTTCACCTTATTTGAATGCGTTAGCGATTGAAGCAAACTACCTTGTAGTGCGAAAAGCGCGACCTTGATTTTGTTCTCAAACAAAAATCAAGGTAACGCCCAAATTTCTATAAATTATATTTTAAACTTAAAATAAGGAATCTTGGTTGCACAAAATAGCTTGAAAAATTACTAAATCCTCCTATTTGACTGAAGCTGTTTGTGTCTAATGATTTAGTATCTAATAAATTTGTTCCAGATAATTTGTATTCCCATTTACTATTTTTCTTTTGGTAAACTAGACTTGCAGTTAAAAAATCATATTCGCTATCGATTGTTTTATCTTTATTTCTATTGTGGTAAAAACTATAATCGGACACAAAAGAAAAGGCATCTAAGAAATAGTATTCTAAACCTATTGTAGGAGTATCTATATAAATAATATCGTTAAAGTTATCATTTATACTGTAAGTATAACCTAAAGATAGATTAGGTAATTTCTTGAAATTAGTAGCGAAATTTAGGTTATAACTTTGCGAAAACGACTCGGTTGTTTGAATTTCGTCTTCTTGTGATGGAATTACTCTTATGTTATTGTATTTGTTCCAATTTAAACTTAATCCAGCAGAAGCTTTGTAATATCTTGCGAAAGAACGTCCATAATTAAATGCTCCTGTTAAGGTTTCATCGGCAAAATTTGAATTGATATTAACCGCTGAAGACACTTGATTTGCTCCAACTAAAAACGCTCTACTTTTTATAGCATCGACTTGTTTTGAATAATTTAAGTAGCCAAATATGTTTTCAAAATTAAACATATTATATCTAAAATAACGCAGGCTATGATTTTGTGACAATGAATTTTCTAAGTTTCGATTGCCGCTGAATAAACTATTGAAGTTTGAGAAAACGTATCCTTGAGCTAATCTATTAATATCGGTAAAATTATTTTGGAGTGAAAAAGTATAAGTTAATGTTTCTGATTTTTTTATTTGGTATAATGCAAAAAAATCGGGTAAAAAACGATTGAAATCCATCGTATTTGAAGTACCTAATTGATTGTCTTTTGTTTGGTAATTATGCACACTAAAACCTGGTGTAAAAGTGAATTTTCCTTTTATAAATTTATAATGTAGTCCAATAAAAGCATCATTAAAAGCATAATCCACGTTATTATTGTTTTCTGGTGTGTTTGTGTTATTAATGTTTTGGTTATCTAAAATTTGGAAAATAGTAGAGTTAAAATTTTGATATGAATAGGTGTTCCCTAAAGTTATGTTGATATTACTTTTTGGAGTGACCATATAATAATAATCTGTTTTTACATCGATTTTGTTTGTTTTTACAAATCTTGACTGATTGATGTTGTATTGTGACTGTGATTGAAAACCTAAAACTGGAAATGGATTATTTTGCAAAATAGCATTATAAAAAGGGTCTTCTTCTTGAAATAGGTGTTGGGTTTCGAAGGCAAAAACATGTTTACTATTTAATGTATAATAGTAATTTAAGTTTTGGTTAACCGAAAAAGGATTTTGTTGTTTATTTGTATAGATATCATCTAAAACACTTGAAAAAACAGATTGGTCTTCGGTTTGGTTTGAAAATTTTACTAACGCATCATAATCGAAATGCAATTTTTCTGAAGGTACATAACTTGAACTTAATTTAAGTAAGGTTTGGGTGCTGTTTTGTTTAGAAACATCTTCTCTAGTTTCATCTGGCAAATCGTTTGCTCTATCAATAAAAGTATTATTTTTTGTATCTGTTTTACTTCCTAAAACTATTGCAAAACCGCTAAATGTTAACGATTTTGAAGGATTGTAACTAAAGTTTGCTGCTCCAAATTTAGTATCAATATTTAAGGCTTGGTCATTTCGTAATCCTCCAATTCCCATATCATTTGAAGACACATTGAAAGAAGAACCTCCTTTTCGCATCATGTTTCTAAAACCACCTGTGAATTTAAAATAATCGCGAGTGGTTAATGGCAATTCTCCAATATTATTGAAATTACTAATAACATTAATACTTATTTTTGGGTTGTAATAGAATAATTTCGGGTTAACCAAATACCTACTTTCATCATGCCCTACTCCAACACCTGCTGTCATATCTCCAAACCAAAAATTCTTTTTACCTTCTTTTAATTTGATATTTAAAGCTAAGTTTTCCTCATTATTTTCTAAACCTCTTAAGTTTGAAACTTCATTATAATTTCTTAACACTTGGATTTTATCTAATGCATTTGCTGGAATATTTTTAGTCGCTAATTTAGTATCTCCGTCAAAAAAATCTTTTCCTTCCACCATTACTTTTTGAACTGTTTTCCCTTCAACGGTAATTGTTCCTTCAGAATCTACTTCTACTCCTGGTAATTTTTTCAGCACATCTTCTAATTTGCGTTCGGTGCCATTGGTAAACGAATCGGAATTATAAATAATAGTATCTCCAGAAATCGAAACAGGCATTTCATAGACTACTTCAACATTATTTAATTGAACACCTTGCGACATTTTGATATCGAATATCATATTTACAGCAGTCGTTTTGATTTCCTTTTCGTAGGTTTGAAAACCTATGTAGCTGGATTTTATTTGGTAATTTGTATTAGCTTTTAAATTTAAAGCAAATTTTCCTTTTTCATTTGTGATTGCATAGGCATCCATAGTTTTGGTAACCGTATTAACAGCCATTACGTTTGCCATTTCAAGACCTAAACCAGTGCTGTCTTTAACAATTCCTTCAAAACGAATGTTTTGAGAAAAAGAAAATAACGTAATAAAGAAAGAGTCGTGGTAAAAATGTTTTTCATGTTTGTTAGCAATTAAAAACCTCTACCCTGACCTCTTTGTCCTCCATACATTTCTCTCATTTCTTCCATTTTCTTTTTTACAATTTCATCATATTCTTTTTGAGTAACTTCTTTCCCTTTTGTAGGTGCTTTTATTTCTACTTTTTCTTTTGAATTCAAAACGATTTTAGAACACAATAATACTGTTGTTCCGTCATTAACTTCTAATATTAACCCTGGTAAACCCCAATATTTATCTGGTCCTTGATTGATAGGGATTTCTGGACAATACCAAGCTGTAATTGTTTTTTCTTTGATTTGTTCCACATCCTGCATAAAGTTGGTTTTCTTATTTGTATCGATGGAATCCTTCTTTTTTTCCATTTTTTCTTTACTTTCTAAATCTCTGTTTCCACCTCTCATTCTAAAATTTCTAAAATCGGTAGCATCAGTTTGAACCACAGCAGTAGCTTTAAAGCAAGTATATTCACCAATTTTTTTAGACTCAGTACCCATTTGCCATTTATAACTTACCAAAGAGTCTTTTATTAAAAATTCTTTGCCAAAAAACTCTTTATCAACAGTATAAGCTTTTTCTTTTACATTTTTATATTGAGTTCCACCGCCCCCCATCATTGATGTCATTATCCTTCTTCCACCACCATCTTGACCTGGAGCATCTAATTTTTCTTCTTCTTTATAAATTGAAGCCGATTTATTAAAATTTAGAATAAAAGTTTTTTCAAACATTTTTTTCATTCTTTCTTCGATATTCTTTTGCATTTCTGGTGTTATTTCACGGTTTCCACCAAAGTTTTTCATCATTTCGGCTGTACTAGTTTTTGACTCATAAACAGCCACACCTTGAAAATCCTGAGCATTTAAAAAACCAGAAATCAATACTATTAAAGTGCTAATTATATTTTCATTTCTTACTTTAATTAATTTACTAACTAATAGACTACCAAAAATGGTATTTGTTACATAAAAACATTTTAATATTAAGTTAAAATATTATCTTTAGATGCTGTTTTTTTGAAATGGTTTAATCACTTTATAAATGAAGTTGAAAATAATCTTACTTTTTTTAATTGTAAATTTGACTGTATTTTCTCAAGAAAGGTTAAATGCTGTGTTTATTGATTCTATTAAAACAGAAAATAAAAACGTTTTATGAAGTAAATAAAGAAGCTACTTATTACTCTTATAATAATGTATTTTACAAAAAACAAATACATACTAAATTTGAATATACTAATTAAGGTTTAGGTAACTTAGAAAGTGTAGATTTATATAATCCACTTCAAATCGTTTTATTCTATAAAGACTTCAATACCATAATTTTATTAGACAACCAACTAAATGAAACGCATCAAATTGATGGTAACAAACAAGAAGCCATATTAAATTTTGAGAATGTTGGTTTAGCTGGTAAAAAATCAAATTTGGTTTTATGATTTTATGACACAAAAAATAGGTTTGTATAATTTTAATTCCAGTATATATAAGTTTATCACAACTCCCATTAAAAATAAAATTATTTACTATAAAACTGATTATAATTATTTTTATTGGATAGATGAAGAAAACCTATTTTATTATAGTAGTATCTTTGGGAAAATTGAAACTGTAGGGAAAATTCCACCTTTTGATTTAATTGAAGTTTTTGATACTACTAATTATTTGTATTCATTTAATGGAATTTTATATTATTATAATGTAAAACAAAACAAAACTTATGAAATATTGATTTCTGAAAAATCATTTAATAATTTCTATTATAAAAATGGAATTTTAGCTATTTTTACCCCAAACAAAGTCATTAACTATTTAATACAATTACCCTAATGCATATAGCAGTTGCAGGAAATATAGGAGCAGGAAAAACAACTTTAACTAAATTATTAGCCAAACATTTTAAATGGGAAGCACATTTTGAAGATGTTGTTGATAATCCTTATCTTGATGATTTCTACCACCAAATGGAACGCTGGAGTTTTAACCTCCAAATTTACTTTTTAAATAGTCGTTTTAGACAAGTTTTACAAATAAGGGAGACTGGAAAAGCTACGATTCAAGATAGAACGATTTATGAAGATGCTCACATTTTCGCACCTAATCTTCATACTATGGGTTTGATGACCAATAGAGATTATAATAATTATAAATCGTTATTTGATTTAATGGAAGGACTTGTTGGCGCTCCTGATTTACTAATTTATTTAAGAAGTTCAATTCCAAATTTGGTTAGCCAAATTCACAAAAGAGGGAGAGATTATGAAAATACAATTTCTATTGAATACTTAAGTAGATTAAATGAGCGATATGAAGCTTGGATTGAAACTTACGATAAAGGAAAATTAGTGATTATAGATGTTGATACTATAAATTTTGTAGATAATCCAGAAGATTTAGGTACAATTATTAATAAAATAGATGCTGAAATAAACGGATTGTTTTAGTAATTTTAACAATACTTTTTAATGCCACGGTTGTGGCATTTCTTATTTTAGCAAAAAAACAATTTAAAAAAGATATTTAAAAATGCCATTAGTAACACCATTATCACCAGATCACGATAAAGACACTCAAGAATTAGC